>JANJTJ010000002.1 GCA_024711145.1 Balneolales bacterium | reverse complement strand
GTGGGTTACGGCCTGGAAGGCGCCATCCCCGATATCGAGGCCGGCCGCATCATCCGAGACATCCTCACCCCCGCTTTCCGTCAGGGCGACGTGGCCGGTGGGCTACGGGCCGCCACCGCGCGGCTCATGGGTCTGGCCAGTGGCGAATTCACGGCGGTAGCGCCCCGCCGCGAACTCAGCGGCGAAACCATACAAGGCTTCGCCTTCATCATATTCATCATTTTCTATATCATAATCCGCGCGCTGGCAGGCAAAGGCGGCGGCGGGCGTGGCGGGCGCGGGTACCGGCGGTCGCACCATCTCGGCGGCGATGGCATCCTGCTGCTCAACCTGGCACTCAACGTGCTGGGCAACAGTGGTCGTGGTGGTGGCGGATTCGGTGGTGGCGGGTTCGGAGGCGGAGGCTTCGGCGGCTTCTCCGGCGGCGGCGGTTTCGGCGGCGGTGGCGGAGGCGCTTCCGGCTCCTGGTGACCACGTACGCCGTATTGCTGCTTTCGGCGCTGGCTTGGGCACAACCCCCGGCCGACACCAGCGCCGTGCTGCCCGACATTGAGATCCGCAGTTCCCGCTCGCGGGTCACGGCCGGGCGCTTTCCTGCCGCGGTCACCCTGGCGCGCATGTCCGAAACCCGGCTCGACCTGGACGCCGGCGACGGCCTCAACCGCCGCCTGGCCGGCCTCCCCGGCCTGCAGATCGACAACCGCGAAACCCAGGCCCTAGGCGAACGCCTGCTCATCCGAGGTGTGGGCGCCCGTTCCCCCTTCGGCGTGCGGGGGCTCACCGTGCTGCTCGACGGCATCCCGCTCACCTTCGCCGATGGCAGCACCACCCTGGAACCCCTGGAACCGGCCCATATCCGCCAGATCGAACTCGTGCGCGGACCCACCGGGCTGGCCTGGGGCAACGCCAGCGGCGGCACCCTCTTCCTGGAATCGGCCCCTTCGGAACCCGGAACCCGCATCGCACTCCAGGCCGGTGCCTTCGGCGACATGCGCCTGCAAGCCGCAACCGCCGACAGCACCTCCCATTTCCGCATCTCCCATGCGCGCACCCGGGGGTGGCGCCATCACAGCGCCAGTTCCCTATTCCGCGCCGGGGGCAGCCGCACCACCCGCTGGGGCACCACCACCTTCCTGGCCTTGCACATGCCCCAGGCACAGAACCCGGGCGGGTTGAACGCCGCCCGTGCCGATACGAGCCCGAGGTCGGCGCATACCGCCAATCTTGACCGCGACGCCGGCAAAACCGGCAGCCAGTTCATGATCGGGCACCGCATGGGTTCCACCTCGTTCCACGCCGGCATGCGCACCACCGAAAATCCCATCGTTTCGGAACATATCGCCCTGCGCCGCTGGGTGGGCGGAATCCGCAGCGATCGGGAGTTGGGACTCGGATTCACGGCCGGATTCGACGCCTCCGGTCTGCTCGAACACCGCACGGAAACGCCTTGGGAGAACGCCTCCGGCACCGAACAGGACCTTGCCTCCGCGGTGGAAACCACCAGCCGGTATGTGCAAGCCGCACCCTTCCTGATATGGAATAGGGAATCGGGAGCCTGGTACCTGCAGTTGGGTCTGCGTCCCCAGCTCACCGCCTACCGCGATGCCGAACGCTGGCGCAGCACTTGGGCGCCCGTGGGTTCGGCCGGCCTCTCCTACCGCGTAGGCACCTGGACCGCCTTCGGCAACTGGCGCAGTTCGGCCGAGGCACCCACCCTCAACGAACGGTTCAACGCCGAAGGCGGACGCCTGCAGGCGGAATCGTCGGCCAACGTGGAAATCGGCTTCCGTGGCCTGTGGAGCGCGCGGCTGCAGGCCGAGGCGGCCGTGTACCTGCTGCGCGTGCGCGACCGCATCCAACCGGTGCAGCAACCCGACGGCAGCACACGCTACCGGAATGCAGACGGATCGGACCACCTCGGCCTCGAGCTGGCATTGCTATGGCTGCCCACCGATGCCTGGGAAGTGCGGCTGGGCGGGCACCGGGCCCGTTTCCGCAACACCGACGGCAGCCGCTTGCCCGGCGCCGCCGAAACCCTGGCCGACGCCGCCCTCACCTGGCGCATGGGCGCCTATTCGGTATCCACCCGGTGGCGCCACCGCGGCCACCAATACGCCGATGAGGCCAACACCCTGCGCGACCGCCCCGCCACCACGGGCGACCTACTGCTGGGCTGGCAGCTGCCCGGCTCCACGCACCTGCATGTTTCGGTGCAGGCCAACAACCTCACCGACCGGCGCTACAACGGCTCCGTGGTGGTCAATCCGTTCGGCGGCCGGGCTTACGAGCCGGCCCCCGGGCGCCACCTGCTATTCGGATTCAGCTGGCGTTACTGAGACGGAAGGCCGTATACCGGATGCGCAAGCCCTGCTCGAGGTGCTTGCGCTCGTAGTAGGTGAGGATGTCGAGGTCGGGCACGGCATGCGCGCCGCCATGCACATCGTCCACCCGCTCCGCAATGGGATGTCCGCCGGCTTCGAGGGTCTCCAGCGTGAAGGCATCCAGCGTGGCGTCGTCGGTTTTCAGACGGATCAGGCCGTCTTCGCGCAGGATGCGGCGGTACCGGTCCAGGAATTCGGGATGGGTGAGGCGTTTATGGGCTTTCTTCTCGACCAGATAGGGATCCGGAAAGGTGATCCATAGTTCGGAAACCTCGCCCGGCACGAAATACGCCGTGATGTGGTCGATATAGATGCGCAGGAACCGCACGTTCGAAAGCCCTTCGGCCAAGGCCTGGGTGGCCCCTTTCCAGATGCGGTCGCCTTTCACGTCCACCCCGATGAAATTCCGGTCGGGATGGCGCCGTGCCAGCTCCAGGGTGTAGTCGCCTTTGCCGCAGGCCAGCTCCAGGATGATGGGATTGTCGTTTCCGAACCAATCGGCCCAGGTACCGCGGATGGGGTCGGCCATGTAGGCGTCGTGCCCCGACAATTCCCGGACGTTGGGCAGTTCTTTGACCGCCGCATAGCGGAACAGCTTCTCTTTGGCCATGGGAGCGCCGGTCAGGGAGAGAGGCGTTCCAGGATCCACACGTCCGCCTCGAGGCGGTACCGCAGCCGGTCGTGCAGGCGGCCGGGCCTGCCCTGCCAGAATTCGATTCCGGTGGGGGTTACGGCATACCCACCCCAGTGATCGGGCATGGGGATCTGCTCCACGCCTTCGAAACGGGCACGCACGGCTTCCATATCCCGCTCCAGAAACGCCCGGTCGGGCACCACCCGGCTCTGTTGGGACGCCCAGGCGCCCAAGCGGCTTTCGCGGGGACGCGTGGCGAAATACGCCTCGGCCACGGCACGCGGCAGCTTGGAGGCCACACCGTCTATACGCACCTGGCGTTCCAGTTCGGCCCAGAAGAAACACAGGCTCACCTGCGGATTGGCCCCGATCTGGCCGGCTTTGGCACTGGCGTGGTTGGTGTAGAACTGGAAGGTGCCCGCCTCCACCCCCTTGAGCAGCACGGTGCGGGTGGCGGGCCTACCGGCCGCGTCCACGGTGGCCAGGATCATGGCGTTGGGTTCGGGCACACCGCCCGCCCGGGCTTGGCCGAACCAGTGCAGGAACTGGGCCACGGGGTCGGCATCGACCTCCGATTCGAGCAAGGCCGATTGCCGGTATTCGCGGCGAAGAGCGTCGATTGAGGACATGCAGGCAAGATACGGACCCCGCTCCTCCGTACCTTGGCACCCATGCATCAAATCATCCTGTTCTCGGTGTCGGGCCCGGACCAACCCGGCCTCACCAGCGCCCTCACCGAAGTGCTCGCCCGGCACGAAGTCCGCATTCTGGACATCGGCCAAGCCAACATCCACGACACCCTCACCCTGGGATTCCTGCTCCGGATCACCAACGAACGGCACCAGTCGGTCATGCAGGAGTTGCTCTTCAAAGCCCATGGGCTGGGTCTGCAGACGCGGTTCCAGCCGGTAACGGCTGATGAATATGCCAACTGGGTGGAAGCCGGCGGCAAACCCCGTTCCATCGTGACCGTGCTGGGCCCCGAACTCACGCCCCAGGCCCTCAACCGGGTGAGCGAGGCCATCCGGGCCAACGGGTTCAACATCGATTCCATCAAGCGGTTGTCCGGCCGGGTACCGCTCACCGACAGCGGCCGCCCCACCCGCGCCTGTGTGGAATTCTCCATCCGCGGGATGTCCAAACGGCTCGAAGTATTGCGGGCGGCCTTCATGGACATCGCCCGTGCCGAAGGCATCGACATCGCCTTCCAGCTCGACAATGTGTACCGCCGCAACCGCCGCCTGGTCGTGTTCGACATGGATTCCACCCTCATCCGATGCGAGGTGATCGACGAGCTGGCCAAGGCCGCCGGTGTGGGCGAACAGGTGAGCCGCATCACGGAGCTGGCCATGCAGGGCAAGCTCGATTTCAAAGAGAGTTTCCGCATGCGGTTGAGCCAGTTGAAAGGGTTGGACGAAGCGGTATTGGCACGTATCGCGGCCGATCTGCCCCTCACGCCGGGTGCCGAGCGGCTGATAGCCACCCTCAAATCCATCGGTTACAAGACCGCCATCATATCCGGTGGGTTCCAGTATTTCGGGAAACACCTGCAGCGGAAACTGGGCATCGATTACGTGTTCGCCAACGAGTTGGAGATCCGCGACGGGCAGGTGACCGGCCAGGTGAGCGGCGACATCGTGGACGGGCCCCGCAAGGCCGAGCTGCTCAAGGCCATAGCCACCCGCGAGGGGATCTCGCTGGAGCAGGTGATCGCCGTGGGCGATGGCGCCAACGACCTGCCCATGCTCAACATCGCCGGTCTGGGTATCGCCTTCCATGCCAAGCCGGTGGTCAAGGCCTCGGCGCGGCAATCCATCTCCACGCTGGGCCTCGACGGCATCCTGTATCTGATCGGCCTGCGCGACCGCGACGTGGTCAGCGGCTGATCCAGCCCTGGTCTTCGATCACGAACTGCCAACGGCCCCGGAACTGCCCCAAGCGCCCGAAGAAGGTGATGGGTTTGCCTACGTCGGCGGCCAGTTCGTCCTGCACCCGGAACGGTGCGGCATACAGCTGGTAGGTTTGGCCGGCCACCACCACTTCGAATTCCGGCGTGAGCACGGCTTCCACCCGGAACAGCCGGTCGAAATGCTCCCGGGTGCGCAGTTCGCCCACGAAACCGGCCAGATCGGTGTACTCGCCCGGTTGGGGCAGGCGGGTGGCTACCGCAATGGGTTGCCATAGGCTGTCGTCGGTCACCGAAGGGCGCTCCAGGCGCACCTTGCCCGTACCGCCCGTGGTGAACCGCATGCTGATGGGCAGGTGGTCGCTGAACCCGTATCCGCCCAAGGCGGAGCTCCAGCGCACCGGCGTGCGCGACGTGGCATAGGTATTGAAATCGAACCGGTCCACGCTGAAAGATCCGTCCACATAGTGCGTGCCGGAGCGTTCGTACATGCCCGGCGACACCATGATCTGCATGAGGGTTCCCCATTCGCCCCGGTATTGGTCGCTGCCCCGGTCGTCGATGGGCCATTCGTACCAGAGGTTGTACACGGCATCGGTGCCGCCGGCCGCCACCCGGGCCTCGTCGCCCGTGCTGCCCAGCACATCGTTCACGGCCGTACGGGGCATGCGGGCGCCGTAACGGGTTTTCTGATTGTAGTCGCTGTTGAAATCGCCGGCCAGCACGAAATCGACCGCCGGATTCGCGGCACGCAGCGCGTCGAGGCGGGCTTTCAAGACTTCGGCGTTCTGCAGGCGGGTGGTTTCGTCGCGGGGATTGCCGGCTCCCGATTTCCAATGGTTGGCGAACACGGCCAGGTCCCGCCCATCCACCTCCACCCATACTTCCAGAATGGGACGGGCATCCTGCGTGGGGTGGCTGCGCGTGCGGGCGTGGTCGATCGGCAGGCGGCTGAACACCACGTTCTTGATGGCATGGGTAGGCACACCGCCTTCCAAAGGCGCATATCCGCTAACCACATCGTACCCGGTAAGGCCGGCTTCCTCGAAGGCTTTCAGGATGAACAGTTCCGAAGGCAGGTCGGCCACCTCGGGGGTGAAGGCGCGCAAGAGCATCTCCTCGAGCGTGACCCCGCTCCACCGGGTCCGGAATGCGGTCAGGTCGTAGCGGCCGCCGGCATTGGGCGCCGTACGGTCGGCTTCGATTTCGTTGAAGACGATCACATGCGGGCCGGCACCACCTTCGTACTGGCGCATCAGTCGGGCGATGTTGGTCACTTTGTGATACACATGCTCCGGTGTGTGGAAACGGGGTTGGTAGTCGTCGTACACGGCTTGCCCATCCGCATCGAACACGTTTTCGGCGTTGTACACGGTAAGCGTGTAGGTTTTCTGAGCCGAGGCGCAGGCCGAAGCGCCAACCAGCAGCAACAGGGTGAACAGGATTCTCATCGGGATGCGGTGGGTTCGTTGGGAAAGATGAGGCGGAGGGGTTCGTGCAATTGATGGCGCCAGGCCCCCCAGGAATGGCCTTCGTTCACGACCCGCACCTGGAACCGCCCGTAATGCGATCGGAGCAGGCCTTCCATGCGGCGGGCGTCTTCGGTGCCGTCGAACAAGGTGCCGTACGACATCCACACCAGGGCATCGGTGCGGCGGGCGCGGTCCACCTGCTCGAAGATGACGGGACGCACCCAGTAGGCCGGCGATTGGATGATGTAGTTGCCGAACACGCCCGGATGGTTGGCCAGGATGTCGGTGGTGAACAGGCCGCCCAGGGAGGTGCCGAGCAAGGCGCGCTGCTCCGGTTCGGCCGCCAAGGGGAACTGCCGGTTCACTTTGTCGAGCAATTCCCGGGTGATGAACCGGACGTAGTTCCCGTTGCCGATCAGTTCGTCCATGCGCCGGTTGCGGCGGTGGTCGTCCGGATCGCGCGGATCCACCCCTACGATGATGAATGGCCGCACCAGACCCGAACTGATGAGGGCGTCGGCCTGGCGGCGCAGGTCGCCGAGGCGGTCATCCAGGTACTCCTGGCCGTCGGTGGTCACCAGTACCGGATACCGGCGGTCGCTGCGCCACCCGGGCGGCAGGTAGATCTGGTATTCCACGTCGTACCCCAGGGCGGCGCTGGCCATGCGGAACGGCCCGCGGATGCGGCCCGAAGTGGTCGCTTCCACCCCGACGAAGGGCGAGGGCACGAACCCAGGCATGCGGACTTCCGAGTTGGGCCCGGCTCCGCCCCATTGCACCGCCGGATTCGCTGGATCCAGGATCCACAGGCTGTCGTTCACCACGATTTTGTAATCGACCCGGGCATCGGTGGGCAAAGGCAGCACCAGGGTCCACAGGTCGGTCATGGGCAACCGGGTACCCGTGTTGGGAATGGAATCTACCCGGCCCCAACCGTTGAAATCGCCGTTCCAACGCACCGATACGGCGTTTCCACGATAGAAGAAGACCACGGTATCGGTAGTGACCACCGGCACGGCACCCTCGCGGGCCCAGGCGGTCCATACCGAATCGACCCACCGGTTGCGGGCGATGGAATCGAGTTCGGCCAAGGCCCCGTCCATCTCCACGGGCAAATGCCCGAAGAGCGAGTCGGCCGGGGAGGCGAACCGCTGGGTGGCGGGTTCGGTGCAGGCGGTGAAGGCCAGGGCTGCCAAGAGCCCGGCGGCATGTCGTAAACGCATGCCCGAAGGTACCACGGCGGCGGGTTCAATCCTCCAACCGCGCCAACGCCCGATCGATCTCGTTGCGCGCCGATAGCAGATGCGCCTTCAGGTCTCCGTAGGCCTCGGGTTTTTCGGCGGCCGTACCGGTCTGTGCGGGCGCCGTGCCCAGAAAGATGCGGTTCAGGTCCGACCCGGCGCACCGTTCGATGATGGCCGCATAGGGCACCGTATTCCGCGCCCGGTTCATGGACAACGCCGACGGTCGCATACCCAGGTGGCGGGCCAATTCGGCATCGTTGGCTAACCGATAGGCGCGTTTCACCCGGTCGAAAATTTCATTCACGTTTTGTGAATCATCTGTTGACTTGTTCACGATTTGTGAATACCATGCGTTAAGGTTATGAGTTCTGTCCCGTCCGGATATGAGCCGACCTTGAACGCGCCACCGGCTACCTCGGATGTGTTTCCTCTCATCCACTCCGAAGTAGTCGGATGCGCGCGGTTCAACCCCTCAATTTAGGGGAATTAACAGGAGCCGCCGTACGTTATATGCGGCATGCGCATCTTTCATCTCCTGATGGCCCTGGCCCTGGTGCCGGCCCTGTCAGCCCAATCCCCTTTCCGTATGGAACAAGCCACCTTCGGTGCCGGTTGTTTTTGGTGTGTGGAAGCCGTTTTCGAACGCCTCAAGGGTGTTTCCGAAGTGGAATCCGGTTATTCCGGCGGCCATGTGGCCAACCCCACCTACCGGCAGGTGAGCGATGGCGACACCGGCCATGCCGAGGTCATCCGGTTCAGTTACGACCCGTCGGTGATCACCTACGAGCAACTGGTCTATGTCTTTTTCCACACGCACGACCCCACCACGTTGAACCGGCAGGGCGCCGATGTGGGCCCCCAATACCGGTCGGTGATCTACTACCATACCGCCGCACAGAAGGCTACGGCCGAGCGCGTGATGCGCGAAGTGGGGGCTTCAGGCCTGTGGAAGGATCCCATCGTGACTGCGGTGGAACCCTTGCTGAACTACTACACGGCCGAGAACTACCACCAGGATTATTTCGCGCTGAACCCCAACGCGGGCTATTGCCAGGTGGTGATCGCGCCGAAGATCCGCAAGTTCCAGCGCGAGTTCGCCCACCTGCTCAAGGACTGAACCTCCTCAGCGCAGCAGGGTGATGCGGTGGGTGTGGATTTCCCCACCCGCCACGAGGCGTACCAGGTACACCCCGCTGGCCAACCCCGCCGCTTCGAAACGGGTAGCATGTTCACCGGCGGGCAACCACCCGTCCGCCAGCACCGCCACCTCCCTACCCAGCAGATCGTGGATGGCCAGTCTGGTAGGTCCGTTTTCCGACAAACGATATCTGATGACCGTTGACGGATTGAACGGATTGGGATAGGCCCCGATCAACGCGAAGGAGTCGCCGGGTTCGTCCCGTGTCGTTTCGGTGCCGGTTTCGGTAGGCACGAATACGGGCACCAGCAAGGTGGTACCCGTGGGACGCAGGACGATGGTCGCGTCCTCACTCACCACGGTTCCGGTCCACCCGGCGAACTCCCAGCCCGGAGCGGGCACGGCGGTTGCGGTCAGGTCCAGATTCCGGAACCAGGTGCCTTCCCAGGTGCCGCCTTGGGCGGCCACACCCGGGGTGCTGTCGGTGAGGGCCACGGTGTTGAACAGGATATGCCCGGCGGCCGCATCGGGACGTTCCACCGACACCCGCACCTTGCCGCCCAGATTGTAGCGCTGATTGATGAACCCGAGCAGGGTGTCGGCCCTCACACTCGCGAAATGCCGCATCAGATCCAGATTGGCCTGCCAGTCGGTGGTGTTGCGCGGCGTGGCCCAACGGTCGTTGTTGTAGCCCCAGCGGTCCAGATGCTCGGCCATGTGGGGTTCGATATGGGCCACCCGGGCTTCGAGCTCGGCCCCTACCCGTTCGGCCACGAAATGGGTGTTCAGCAGATCGGTGAACCGGGTGAGGAACCAGGTGCGGTAATCCGGATTGGCCAGCATGGACCGCAGGATGAGGGTGGACCATTCCCGATCGCCGGTGGCGATGAGGGCGAACCCGAGCATGTCGTGTTTCCATGCATCGCTGCCCATATTCCATCCGAACCCGAAATCGGTGTCTTTCATCATCCAACGCCAGCGACCGTCGTGCCCGTAGGGGGCGTCGGGCAGGTAGGTGCTGGTGCGCTTGCGCCAGTAATCGATGTTGTTGTGGGGCCAGTCCCGGTTGTTGAAATAGATCTGGGACATGGCATATTCGCCGTAGTTCTCCGTGTCCATCATGGTTCGGAGCTGGGCCAGGCGTTGGGGCGAATTGAGGGCGTTGAACCGCAGGAACACGATCATCTCGTTGTAATGGGTGGCCTCCCCTTCCTGCACCACGGCGTCAAGCTCCAGGAAATCGATCTGGTTGCGGGGCACCCCGTAGTGGGTTTCGATGTAGTAGTCGTCGTAGCGGTCGCGGATGTTGTGGATGCCCCAGAATTCCCCGTTCACGAATACCACCACCGGGCGGTAGAACTGGGTGTCGAAGTTCAGATCCTGCACCAGGCGCTGCATGAATCCGTCGCGCAGCATGGTTTTGGTCCAATCCTGGCCGGAATTGCGCAGGATGAACCGTTTGTACCGGGTGAGGTCCTTATCGGGAAAGAGCTGGTAATCGAACCAACTGGGACCGTAATCGTTTTTGGCGTACAGGCGCCAGGTTTTCTGGCGGAAGGCGCGGGCCCAGGACCCGTGCATGCGCACGCCGGCGTCCTGTGCGAACCCGAGGCTGCCGTCATCCTCGAAGAGTTCGATATGCAGGGGACGCTCCCAGGCTTCGCCGGTCTGCGCGAAATTGGTGGGCGTGTCTCCGGTTTCGGTGGCGGTGGGATTGGCGGCCCTCCAATCGGCATAGATCTTCCCGTTCACATAAATGCCCGATTCGTGGTCGAACAGATGCAGGGAATCGGTTACCAGGGAAATGACCGGCAGCCGGTAGCGGTTGTCGCCGTCGGGGTGTACGAAAAACGTGCGTGTGGCCACAGGTGTGACCCGTTCGCCGGCCGCGAACCCGGCGGCACGCACCACGGTGCCCTTGAACACCTGCCCGCGGGGTGCGGCCCAGGGGGCGTAGGACGTGCTCACATCCGAAATGGTGGATAGCGAGTTCGGTGCGGGCGTACGGTCCGCTATGGGCAAGGGCGCCGCGTACAAGCGGGAAGTGGCCGTAGGTACCGAACCATCCAACGTGTATCGGATCTCGGTGCCGGCATCGGCCGTGAGCACCAACTCGAAGGGTACGGTATGGAAACCGCGCTCATGGCTGAAGGCGACGGACTGGGCGGCGAGCGGAGCGGCCGACCCGAAGGCCAGCAGGCATAGGATGATGAGGCGCATGCCTCAAGGTAGAAATTCCACCTCCACCCGATGCACGCGATCGGCGCCGGATTGTAAAAGGATGATTCCGGTTTTGCGGGTGATGTCGGGTGTGGTGCCGGCCGTGTCGGCGCAGCCTTGCCAGGGTTCGATGCACACGTAGGCCGCGCCGGGTTTGGCCCAGATGCCCAGGTGGGGAAAGCCTGCCCAACGCACCCGGATGCGGGAGCCGTGCCCGTCGGCGCCCACTTCGACGGAACGGGATCGCAGCTCGCGGAAGACGAGGGCATCGGGACGGAAGGTGTCGGCCGTGAGGCGGATGCGCCGCTCGTCGCGCAGGTAGGGCTTGGCGGTGGCCTCGAGCAGGCCGTCAGCGGTGACCCCGTAGATGCCGGCGGTTTCGGGCTCGGGGAATTCGATGAAATGGGCCTCGAGCGGGTCGCCTGCGCGCAAAGGCAGCGCGAAGGCCGGATGTGCGCCGAGCTGGTATGGCAAGGGGTCGGTTCCCGTATTCACGACCCGGAATTCCGTGACGAACACGGGTCCTTCGAGCCGGTAGGTCACTTCGAATCGGAATGCGAAGGGATAGGCCGCACGGGTTCCGGATGTATCATCCCATCTCAATAGGAGTTCCGTATCCGTATGGGAGACAACGGATGGTTGCATATGCCGAACCAGGCCGTGCTTGGGATGCGGATACGATTCAGCCCCGATGCGGACCACCCCGCCCGCGGATGCCCCCACGGTGGGAAACAGGATGGGCGCCTGCCCGGCCCAGACGGCGGGATCGCCTTGCCAGAGCCGCTCGCGGCCGTCGGCGGTGAGCCAGGAGCACCATTCGCCACCCAGGGCTTTGAACCCGAGGCGTTGGTAGGCGTTGGCGAGTGTCATGATGTTCATGCCCGCCTCCACCTAGGCCACATGGCCGGAACTTCGGCCAGATAACGGGCATAGGCCGGATTGCCCGCCCGGCGCCGATCGTGCAGGGGCACGCCGGAGACGTAGCGGAGCAGGTAGGTGACCAACACGGGCGACGCGAGCGCCCACCAGGCCCCGGTAGAGGCCGAGGCCAGACCCAGCCCCCACCACCCCAAGGCTTCCCCGAAATAATTGGGATGGCGGCTGAGTCCCCACAGGCCGGTGTCGAGCACACTGCCGCGGTTGGCGGGATCCGTCAGGAAACGCCTCAATTGGGTATCGGCGAGGGTGGCATAGCCCATGCCGAAGGCCCACAAGCCGATGCCGATCCACGGCCAGGGGCCGGTGGGCAGGACCTGACCCAGGGCGGCCGACACGGGCAAGGCCACGATGGGCATGAGCGCCGTCTGCAGCAGGTGCACCTGCAGGAAGGGATGCCGCCGGAAAGCGGCATAACGGGGATCTTCGGGCTTGCGGCGTTGGCGCTCCCAGATATGCGCGCTCAGTCGGCCGCCCCAGATGGAAACGAGCAAGGCCAGCAGGATGGCGAACCCGCCGGGAGCCGGATGCGCCCATACCTGGAGCAGGGCCAACGTGGATACGCCGCTGCCCCAGAGGGCATCGGCCGTGTCCAACCGGCGGCGCAGGCGGCTCAGGCCGAAGCCGGCCACCGACCACAGGACGATGAAGGCGAGTGTCAGCCCCACGTGCGGGTGCTCCAGACGGCCGCCACACTCACGGTGCCGCACAGGAAGGCGCCCCAGGCCAGGTCCACCAGGGTCACGATCCAGGGCCAGTCGCGCAAGGTGGCCTGGTTGGTCAGGTCGTAGGTGGCGTAGGTCACAAGGCCGTAAGCCGCGCCGTGCAGGAACACCTTGCCCAGGGTATGGCCGGCGTTGATGGCCGGCGCCGTAACGAAGAAGGTGAGTCCGGCCAGAAAGATGGCATAAAAGACGGCTGCGGCGCCCAAATCGGCTTTCGGTGCCAGCAAATGCCCTATGCGGGCGCCATAGAACCGTTGGTACATGGTGGACAGCCAGACGGCGTCGATCGCCACGAAGGCGACCACGGTGGATGTGATGAGGACGAGGTGTTGCATGCGTAAATCTAGTGAATACTATATTCAACCATGCACCCCATCCCGATCTGGTGTGTGTTGGTAGCCTTGGCCACGGCATGCGCCAGCACACAACCCACCCTTCCCGCCCATACCGCCGCCGATTCGGCTGGTGTCCGCACCTGGACCTTCGCCCATCCGGTGGCCGACCTGCTCACCGACACCACCGACCAGCAGATCGTGGTGCGCATGCAGGACGGCTCGGGTGGGTACCGTTGGCAATGGGTGGACGGCACTACCGGAGAAACCGGGTGGAGTCTTAGGTATTCCGAATCGCGACACCGGAGCTGGACCCGCTACGGCGACAAGCTGTACCGTATGGATTCCAACAACCCCATGTTGTTGGACCTGCGCACCCGCGAGCGCCTGGTCGCCCCCAAACTCATGCAAACCCTGTACGACCCGGTCCACAATCTATTCGTTGGGTTTGAGGAGGGATTGGTTACGAATGGGGTCGTGGCATACGATGCCGATACCGGCGAGCGGAAATGGAGCAGCCGGTACTTTTCAACCAATTTGACGCCACTGATCCGCCTGGACCCGGAAACTTGGGTATTCATGACCTCGAAAATGCACGTGTTGGATCCGCGGGACGGATCCGGTTGGCGCAAAGACGTGGACCTGCCCATCCGGTCATCCATCCGGGTGGATGTGCCCGCTTCCGTCGCGATGTCCGTTGTGGATACCGCGTTCCTGTTGGCTACCGGCACCATAACCATGGGAGTCTCGCTATGGGTCATGTTCGAGTTCGAAAGCACCCTGAATCTTCCCTATGCCCGCCTCGACAGCCTCTTCTATATGGTAGCGGACGACGCCATCCAGGCGGTCCGGCTGGAAGATGGTGGGTTGGTCGGAAGAATCGGCATTCCACCCCTGGACGGCATGCCCGCGTCCATGCAGGTTGCGGAGGGAGCCGTGTGGGTGGTTGTGGGTCCCAAGGCCGATGATAGCCCGACTCCACCCTATGTGGCCCGATACCACGCCGACTTGTCCGATTCCGTCTGGCACCGGAACATGGAAGGGTTGCAGGACTATCGGCTGCAAGCGGATTCCATCGTCGTGCTGACCACCGCATCCCTTCTGGTACTGGATGCCTCAAGCGGGGACATACGGGATGAAATCCCATTGCCCGATCCGCGGGACAGCGGCTACCTCCGATTCCGGTCGGACATCCGGCCCAAAGCCGGTGCGCACCTATGGACCATCGAAACCGGAGCCGGGGATCTGATGATAGTGGATACCCGGACACGGGAATCCCGGATCATGACTTCGGGTGAAGGGTGGGTACCCGATACCGACTTCGCCGGCGTCTATACCGACGGATCCGATTGGATGGTGGAAAACGGCCCCGGAGGCGCGCCCCTAGTGGTAGTAAAGGCCGACTCCTACCACCGGTCGGCCGACCATCACTGGTTCGTCTATGGGAACCGTGTGGTCTCCTACCCTACATGTACCGGCGGTCGGACTCGAACCGACACTCCTTGCGGAACACGATTTTGAGTCGTGCGCGTCTACCAATTCCACCACGCCGGCGTGGGCTGCAAATATACGCATGGCACGGCTATCTTCCCGCGTGTCGTCGTCATCAAAATTCATCTTTTTCGTCGTTCTGGGGGTATTGGGCGCCGGAATTCCGGCTTCGGCCCAGTTGGTACCCAACCGCACCTACACCCAGGCCGACGGGTTGCCTTCGGACTATGTGACCCACATTTCCCAGGACCAACTGGGACGTATGTGGTTCGCCACCGAGAAAGGCGTCGCCATGTACGATGGCGACCGGTTCCGCACCTTGACCGTCCGCGACGGGTTGCCCGCCAATTTCGTGTACCAGGTAGTCCATCAAGCCGACGGCACCGCCTGGATCGCCACGGCCGGCTCCGACCTGCCAGTCCGTTGGGACGGCCGCCGCATATCCCCCTTCCCCGCGGAAGCCCGGTTGACCACCCCCGTAGGCCACATGCGATTGGATGGGCACGGCCGCCTGTTGCTCACCAACCGAAACTCCCTGCTGGTATGGGATGGGCGGCGGTTGGCTGAAGTGGTCACGCAAACGGACATGGGCGAAATCCTTCCCATCGATGCGGACCGGTTCGCGAGCTGCGGCAGCCAAGGGTGCCATCTGTTGGATACCTCCGATCCGGATAGCATCCGGGTCCGCCCGCTCCTGGTATCCGGCATTTCAGTCGATCCGGGCGATTATTCCATTTATTCGGCCCTCGTGGCGCTGCCCGGTGGCGAAACCCATCTGGTGCTCACAACGCGCATCCTCAGCGGCCGCCTACAGGGCGACACCCTGCACGTGGCGCGTGTGCTGCCCTTCACCACCATGACCCTTCAACATGCGGTCGTCCGGCAGGCCGGTGGAACGGGATGGTTGTTGGGGTCCCGCCATCAGGGCCTGTTGAAATGGAACGGGGAAACCCGCTTGCCCGAGCCCGTGCGCCTGCACCACCGCTCCGACCGCGTCCTCATCGCCTCCCTGTTCCAAGACTACGAAGGCACGGTTTGGGTGTCCTCGTTCGGCGCCGGTGTGGTCAAGATTCCGGAATGGGGCGCCCGCCTCATCGACCGCTCGGCCGGCGTCCAGGACCCCCACATCTGGCGGTTCGGAATGGACCACGACCGACCGGTGGCCGTTCTGAAAGACGGCGTGTACCGCCTGGATCCCGCTTCGGAACGGCTGCTGCCCATTTGGGCCATCGACCAACCCCGCGGCTATCTGAAACGGGGCGAACAGACCTGGATGGGGCACTTTCCCTATGTGACCTATCGGGACGGACGAACGGGCGCGCGACGCCAATATCCGGCCGGTGATGGAGTGAACGACATGGAATGGGCACCGGATGGCTCGGTTTGGATCGCCACGGCGGGCGCCCATCAGCTCCGCGCCACCCCGACCGGTATGGATACCCTACGCATGCCCGGTTTGCCGACCCTGTTCGGCGTGGAAGATATCGTCCGTGCGGGAAACACCATGTGGTTGCTCACCAACGACCGCGGCGCCGTCCGCATAGCCGCAGACACCGTGACCCACTACCAGGTCGGTGATGTGCGCAGCGTAGCCGAATCCGATTCGATGCGGCTGATCGGGACTACGGACGGGCTGGTCGTGATCCGGAACGGAACCATGGAGCGCCTGGACACCCGCCATGGGTTGGTGGGGACGGCCGTGATCGGCATCTTTCCCGCATCGGAGCCCGGGGTTTTCTGGGTCATAACCCGGACCCAGATCCACCGGTTCCGGCTGGGGCGGTTGGAACGGTACCGGTCCCTATTGCCCCTCCGGCCCTATTTCGCCACCGCCAACCGCCTGCATCTGGATACCGACGGGCGCACCCTGCACGTGGCCAGCAGCTTCGGTTGGCTGTTGTACGACCTGCTGGCCGAATCGGGCGGCACACCGCCACCGCGGGTCTCCATAGCCGGTGTGCGGGTGGACACCACCGACGCCGACCCCGGAGCCGGTCGTTTCACCCTCACGTCCGCATCCGGCACGGTCGAATTCCGCTTCCTGGGCGCATCCTTCATCGATGAGGCCGGCGTGCGCTTCCGATATCGGCTGGAAGGTGCCGACCCGAACTGGTCCGAAATCGACAGGGGCACACCGGTGCGCTACGCCCAACTCGCCCCGGGCACCTATACCATGCGGGTGAAGGCCGTTAACGCCGAAGGCATGGAATCGGCCGAGGAAGCCCGGTTCGTGGTCGAAATCCGCCCACCCTATTGGATGACCGGCTGGTTCCGGTCGGGCGCGTTCATCCTGCTCCTGATCGCAAGCCTGCTGCTCGTGCGCCGCCGGATCACCCAGGTACGCGAAGAGGTGCAACGGAAAGGCCGGCAACGCCAGTTCGAAGCCATCCAACGCATCGGGGCCGGTATCGCGCACGACATGAAGAACACGGTATTCTCCCTGTCGCTCTTGGCCAAGAACCTCGAAAAACGGTTCGACCAACCCGAATTCCGGCGCGATGCCATCGAAACCCTGGAATCCTCGTTGGACTACCTCTCCCGCCTGATCGAGCGGTTCCACCATCAGAGCGACCATCACGAGGTGCGCTGCATACCGGCCGACGTGGGCCAGAGCATCCGGCAGGCGCTGGACCGCCTGCAACTGCCGGAGGGCTCGGACATCCGCGTGGTCGACCGGGTCGGGTCAGGCCTTGTGGCCCTGCACGACCGGCAAGCCCTGGCCCGTGTGGTGGAGAACCTGGCGATCAACGCCATCGAAGCCATGGGATCCGGCGGCACGCTCACCATATCGGCCGGCATCGGAGACGGCGTATGCCGCATCGATGTGGAAGACACGGGGCCGGGCATGAGTGCCGAATACATCCGCAAGAAGCTCTTCCAACCCTTCCATACCACCAAAACCAAGGGGTTCGGCCTGGGCCTTTACACCAGCCGCGAACTGGTGCTCGCCCAGGGCGGAACTTTGGAAGTGGAATCGAAGCCCGGAAAAGGCACCCGATTCCGAATCGGGTTGCCTATTTTGGGAACATGAAGCACGCATGCATCCTCATGGCATTGGCCCTCATGGGCTTGGCCGTAGAAACCACACAGGCGCAAGTGGTCTGGACAGACCGCAGTTCGGAATTCGATCTGCCCGATGGGGTCCGGATATGGACCGGTACCAGGGGCACCCCGGCCGAATACCTCACCCGGGTCGAAGCGGACCTGGGCAACCCGGCCATATCGGTTCAGGCCTACCATTCACCCACCTACAAGACGACCACCACCTTTTCGCGGGATGTGGGAGCCATCGCCTCCATCAACGGCGGATTCTTCAGCGCCACCGGTTCGGTTTCGACCGTGGTGTTCGCCAACGAACTGGTCGTGGCCACCGGGCAGACCTTGAACCGGGACGGCCAGAACTACCCGCTCACCCGCGCGTTTTTCGCCATGCTTCCGGACGGTTCGCCCCGCATCGATTGGATCTACCATTTCGGAAACGCCATGGCCGACATGTACCGGTACGACGCCGTAGCGCCGAACCAGATCGGTTCTCCCGCCGCAACCCCCACCCGTGAGGGCGGTACCCGCTTCGACGAAGTGCTCAACGGCGTGGGCGGCGGCCCCAACCTGGTCAGCAATGGCCAGGTGCATGTCACCTACGACGAAGAGGTCTTCTTCGGTGGTTCCGGGTTGGAAGGCGGGTCCAATCGCGCGCGTTCGGCCGTGGGCATCACGGCCGACAACAAGGTGGTCTTCCTGGCCGCCGACACCGGCGTCCTCATCCCCTCCGATTTCACCTTCAGCGCCGGTGTGACCCTCAACCGCATGGCCGAAATCCTCGTTTCGCTCGGTGTGGTCGAAGGCATGAACCTGGATGGTGGTGGGTCTACGGCGGTAGCGGTTCGCGGCACCCTGGCCAGCCGGCCTTCGGGCGGCACCACCCAACGCCCGGTTCCCACCATCTTGTCGGTGGTGTATGCCGACAGTGTGGAACGTCCGGCCGCTCCCCTGCCCGAAACGGTGTTGGACACCGAATTCGCGCAGCAGGTGAGCATATCCGGCGCAGGCTGGTTCCAATCGGCCAACCCCGGCTACTTCGGCGAAAGCCGGGCCTGGCTCCACCCCAAAGGCGACGGCAGCGCCTCCATCACCTACGCACCCCAGTTGCAACGGGCACGGCACGAGGTGTATGGATGGTGGGTTGCCGCGAACAACAGGACCACCGATACCCCCTTCGTGGTCGTGCACCGCAACGGGCGCGACACCGTGCGGGTGAACCAGCAGGCGACCGGCAGCCAATGGGTGCGCCTCGGCGAGTGGGAATTCTCCGGTACCCCGGCCGACCAGGTCATCATTTCGAATGCCGCCGCCGGCGGTCCGGAGCCGGCCTATGTGGTGGCCGATGCCCTGCGTTTCGTGCAGACCGGCCCTACCGATACCTCGACAGAGGACAGCGGACAGTGGACAGCTCCTCGTTACGAACTCCTGTCCAACTACCCGAACCCCTTCAACCCCACCACGCTGATCCGATTCCGGTTGGACGGAACCAGCCATGTCCGGCTGTCGGTCCATGATGTGTTGGGCCGCGAAGTGGCCGTCCTGGTGAATGGTGCGATGCCGGGCGGCACCCACGAAGCCACCTTCGATGCGACCGGCTTGGCCACAGGCCTCTATGTCTATCGGTTGACCACACCCGCAACCACAACTACCAGAACCATGACCCTGATCCGATGACGTCCATGCGCTTATTACTATTGTTGACCTTGACGGTCGTAACCGCCGCTTCGCTCCAGGCTCAGATCGTCTGGGTGGAGCAAACCGCCAACCATAACCTGCCTGCCGGTATCCGGGTCTGGGTGGGTCAGAACACCAGTACCCGCGAATACCTGACCCGCGTGGAAGCCGACCTGAGCAACCCGGCCATAACGGCCCAGGCCTATTATTCCATCCCATACAAGACGACCACCACGTTCTCGCGGGACGTGGGCGCCTACATCAGCATCAATGGCGGGTTCTTCGATATCGCGGGCGGTGGCAGCGTGTCCACCGTGATCACCGGTAACGAGCTGCTCTATGCCACGCCCAAGCAGTCCACCATATCGGGCAAGGTGTTCCCCTTCATGCGGGCATTCTTCGGTTTGGGAGCCGACCTGACCCCCCGCATAGATTGGATCCATCATTTCACGCCGGCCATCGAAGACCTATACCGGTTCGACCTGCCCCCGAACAACCAGACCGGTGCGCCGGCCCCCATGCCCACCCGGGCCGAAGGGCACTACTACGGCGACGTTCTGACCGGTGTGGGCGCGGGCCCCAACCTGGTGGAAGGCGGCGTGGTGAACGTGCGTCGGTTCGAGGAACTCTACAACAACGGCCTTCAGTGGGACCAACGCGTGCCGCGCTCGGCGGTCGGCATCAAAGCCGATGGCAAGACCGTCGTATTCCTGACCGGGGATTCCGGTGTGATGATGGCCGATTTCAACTTCTCCGGCGGCCTCACCCTGCAACGGCTGGCCGAAATCCTGGTGGAAATCGGTGTGGTGAAAGGCATGAACCTGGACGGTGGCGGTTCCACCACCATGGCCGTGCGCGGTTCCCTGTTGAGCAAGCCCAGCGGAGGCACCCAACAGCGGCCCGTCCCCACCATTCTGTCCATCATTCCGATCGACAGCCTCAAACGCCCGGTACCGCCCATCGACGAGCTCGAACTGGATACCGAATTCAGCGGTCAGGTCCAGGTGAACGGAGCCGGCTGGTTCCAGTCCCAGAATATCGGCTACTTCGGCGAAAGCCGTGCCTGGGTGCATCCGACCGGCGACGGCTCGGCTACCGTCTCCTACAGTCCCGGCCTGAACAAAGCTCTATATGATGTGTACGGCTGGTGGGTATCGGCAACGAACCGTGCGGCCGACACGCCCTACATCGTAGTGCACCGCAACGGTCGCGACACCGTGCGGGTGAACCAGCAGCAGAACGGCAGCAGATGGGTCAAGCTCGGCAGTTGGGAATTCTCCGGCACCACCGCCGACCAGGTCCTCATCTCCAACGCCGCCACTCCCGGTGCCGGCGCCACCTATGTGGTGGCCGATGCCCTGCGTTTCGTGCAGACCGGCCCTACCGATACCTCGACAGAGGAAAGCGGACAGTGGACAGCTCCCCGTTACGAACTCCTGTCCAACTACCCGAACCCCTTCAACCCCACCACGCTGATCCGATTCCGGATGGCCGAGGCGGGTGCGGTACGAGTGGCCGTTTACGACCTGTTGGGACGCGAAATCGCGGTGCTGGTGAATGGGACCATGCCCGAAGGCACCCACGAGGCCACCTTCGATGCGACCGACCTGGCTTCCGGCGTATATGTGTACCGCCTGGAAACGGCTGCGGGCGTTCAATCCCGCATCATGACCCTGGTGCGTTAGGCCGAGCGTCCGAGCGCCTGGAGCAGATCGGCGAGCACATCGTCGGTATGCTCCAGGCCTACGCTCAAGCGGATCATGCCCGGCGTGATCCCTACCGCCAGGCGGTCCGCCTCGCTCAGTTTGCTGTGCGTGGTACTGGCAGGATGCGTGGCGATGGTGCGCGTATCGCCCAGGTTGGCGGTATGCGAGAGCAGTTCCAGGGCATTCAGGAACCGCCGGCCGCGGTCCACTCCCCCCTTCACCTGAAACGCCAACAACCCGCCTCCCAGATCCATCTGCCGTTTTGCCAGTGGGTACTGGGGATGCGAGGCCAGGTGCGGGTATTTCACCCAATCGATTTCCGGCCTGGACTGTAGCGCCTCGGCCAGGCGTAGGGCGTTATCCGAATGCGCCCGCATGCGGATGTGCAGGGTTTCCAACGATTTGGACAACACCCAGGCATTGAAGGGCGACAACGCCGGACCCGTATGCCGGGCGAAGAACCGGATCTCCTTGATGAGGTCTTTGGAACCCAGTACCACGCCGCCCAACGTGCGGCCCTGGCCGTCCAGCCATTTGGTGGCCGAATGGGTCACGATATGCGCTCCGAACTCCAAGGGCCGTTGCAGCACCGGGGTCGCGAAACAGTTGTCCACGTTCAGGATGAGGCCGTGCGATGCGGCGAACGCCCCGGCCGCGGCCAGATCGATGAGGTCCAACCCGGGGTTGGAAGGCGTCTCCAGGAATACCATGCGGGTTTCGGGCCTCAAGGCCGATTCCCACGCCGCCGGATCGGACCCGTCCACATAGGTATGCGAAATGCCGAACCGGGGCAGGATCTGGGTGAGGATCTGATGGCTGCTGCCGAACAAGGCCCGCCCGGCGATGAGGTGGTCACCCGCACGCAAGAGCCCGGCCAGAGAGGTGAACACGGCCGACATGCCGCTGGCCGTGGCCACGCCGTCTTCGGCCCCTTCCAGATCGGCCATTTTGGCGGTGAATTCGTCGGTATTCGGATTGGAGAACCGGCTGTAGATGGACCCCGGCACCTCGTCCGCGAACAGGGCCCGCGCCTGTTCGGCGTCGTCGAACACGAAACTGCTGGTCAGGTACAGGGGCACCGAATGTTCCCTGCGCACCCGTTCCGACTGCAGGCGGATGGCCCGCGTTTCGGGCTTAAGCGCCATGCACGATCACCACATCCCAACTGATGCGGATGCCCGGGTCCAACGAGGCCACCGCCGAGCAGTATTTCTCCATGCTGAGTTCGGCCGCACGTACGGCTTTCTCGCGTTCCACGGCGCCGGTAACCTTGTAGATGAACCGGATGGCCGTGAAGGGCGCCGGTACCGCACCGGCCGTACGCTCTCCTTCCAATTCCATTTCGAACGCTTCCACCGGCTGGCGCTGCTTGCCGAGGATGCTGAGCATGTCGATGGCGCTGCAGGCTCCTATGCTCATGAGCATGGTCTGCATGGGCCGGGCACCCAGATTCAGGCCTCCCATGTCCGGGCTTCCGTCGAAGGTCACGGTGTTTCCGCTGTCGTTGCGGCCGATGAGGTGGTAGGGACCGTCGGGCCCCAACGTGAGGGTCACTTTCATGAGGTGGTTTCGAGATAGGTGGCCACGGCAGTCTCCACCCGTTCACGTTCGAGCAAGGTGGCCGACCATTTGGCCGGCAAGGCCCCGGTGCCGCACAAGGCACCCACCAAAGACCCCACATAGTAGCTGCTGGCGCCGGTGTGGCCGCCCGAATTGGCCGCCGCCGTTACGGCAGCCCGGAAATCGACCGGATGATGGAAGAAGACGGCACCCACGAAGGCCAGCATGTTCTCGGCGGCCGAATCGACTCCTCCGCAGGTCTTGGCCACTTCGGCCAGGTTGCCGTGCACGATGCCATCGAGGGTGTGCATGCGGCGCTTGATCTTGTGGTCGCCCGGGAAATAGGCATCGGCCTCCTCCACGAACATCATGGCTTTCTTGAGATACAGGTCGGGGTCGAACGTATGCGGGTTGTGTTCGAACAGGCAGGCCAGCAACCGCAGATAGATCCAGGTACCCTGCTGCCAGACGATGCTCACGGTGGTGTACGACCGCAACCATTCGGCCAGCGTGTCCACCGTATCGGCCTTGCCCGACAACCGGTAAGCGGCCGGCAGGGCGAACGCGAACGTGTAATGCCCTTCGTCGGGGAATGGTGGCCAGGGGAAAGCTGCCGTTTTGGGCCACCGGTTGGGATACCGGTTGAAGGCGTCTTTGATGTGGAAGGCGAATCCGCCCAGGTCGGGCAACGGATGCCCGGCCTTGAGTACGGCCAGGGTGGCTTCGGTCTGCCGGCCGGTGCTGCCGGCGGGCAACGGATGGAACTCCTCCGATTCGGGCCTTGCGAGCGGACCATCGATGCGGCCGAATACGGCTTTTATGCGGGCCGCATCCAGGGTTTCGGCCGGCAATCCGATGCTTTCTCCGATGGATGCGCCCAGACAGGCGGCCAGGAATTTGTCGTGAAGCATGGCGGGGTTCATGTAGGTTAAATTAACCGAAACACTGACTCTTCGCCCGCTGGATGCGGGCTTTTTCTTGGATGACGCTTTCCCGGATGCCGGATGTGTCGGGCCAGACCGGCCGGCCGGGTTCGCCCGCGTTCCTCCAGGATCCGGTACCCGCTTCGCCGGCACCCACGCGGCCCTCCGCCAGATCCTCCGCGGTACGGCGGTAGGCATCGCGGAACGGCCACCCTTCGCGTACCAGGCGGTTGGCATGGTGCGTGGCCCATACGTCGGGGGTCAGGCTCGCCGCGCACGAGGCCGCATCGAACCGGGTGCCGCGCAGGGCGTGCACGGCCGCGTCGCATAGGTCACGGGTGGTGTCCGTACCGAGGACCACCGCTTGCTTGAGCACCTGGAGGTCCCGGTGGTACCCCGACACCAATCCCAGGTGCAGACCACGCACCGTCTGCTGGTATCCGGCTACCTGGTGCACTCCGGCACGGATCAGTTCCCATACGTCCGGGTTGCGTTTCTGGGGCATGATGGAGCTGCCGGTGGTCTGGTCGTCGCTCAAGCGTACGAACGCCTGGGCCGGATGGGCCATCCAAACCAGGTCGGCGGCCATGCGGTTCAAGGTGCCGGCCAGATATCCGCACGCATCCAACACCCGCGATTCCACCGGACCCCTCGACAACTGGGCGGCGGCAACGGGGCGTTGCACTTCGGCGAAAGCCAACCACCGGGCGCCGGCATCGCGGTCGAGCTCGAAATAGGGAGTGCCGAATCCGGCCGCCGTGCCCAAGGGCGAACGGTTGGCCGTACGATAGGCTTCGCGTAAGGCGTGCAGATCCTGCAAGAGCTGGTCGGCATACCCGGCCGCCCAGGCATCGGTGGAAAGGGGCATGGCCGGCTGCGTGTGTGTCACACCGGCGTACAGGATGCCCGCGTCGCGCTCACCCATGGCTTTCAGCTGGTCGATGAGCGTAAGCACCCGATCGCTGATGCCGTTGAGGGCGTCGCGCACGAAAATGCGGATGTCGGTAAGGACCTGGTCGTTGCGCGAACGCGCCGTATGGATGCGTTTGCCGGGGGCACCCAAGGCATCGGTGAGGGCTTTTTCGACGGCGCTGTGCACGTCTTCGTCCTCATCGGTCAGGTGCAGGCCCTGGTGTTCCAAGCGCCTGAGTTCGGCCAGCAACGCATCGGTCTCCTGGCGGTCGAGCACACCGGCCTGATGCAGTACCCGGGCATGGGCCGCGTTGGTCCATAGGTCTGCTTCTACCAAACGGGCATCGAAGTGTCGGTCGGCCGCGGAGGTGAAGCGGTCCGCCCAGGCGCGGTCGGTAGCGGGGGCACCGGATTTGTCCCAAAGGTGTTTCATGCGGATTCGAAATAGCGTTGTATGAGGCGGCGGTAGTGGGCCACGCCGGCATGGAGTTGGGCGATCTCGAGGTGTTCGTCCGCGGTATGGGAAAGACGACTGTGGCCGGGACCGAACTTTACGGTCGGCACGTCCCGCAGGAACACCCAATCGCTGGCGGTGGGCGAGCCTACGGGCGCCTTGCCCGATACCTCCGTGGCCAGCCGCACGATGCGTTCGGTCGGATCGGTGGCCACCGCCACGAAGCGGTCGCTGTGCACGGAAATGCGGGTGTGGTCGGGCAACCGGGCCCGCAGGGTAGCCAGGATGTCGGTTGTCGGCAGTTCGGGAATGGTGCGGATGTCCAGGTACAGGTGGGCCGCCTCGGGATGGGCGTTGCGCACGGTGCCACCGGCCATGGTGGTAGGCGTGACCTTCACACCGCCGATGAACGGATTGACGGGTTCGAAGCGGATTCCGCCTACCGCCTCTATGGCTTCCGCCAGGCGGTAGATGGCGTTGGCCCCATCCACGCGGGCCGCATGGCCCGATTCGCCCTGGGTATCCAGGCGGACCACCAGCAACCCTTTCTGCGCGACCACAGGCTCCAGCGACGTGGGCTCGCCCACCACGGCGGCATCGGGTTTGCGCTCGCCCCAGATGCCGCGCAGGGCTTCCATGCCGTTGTGCTCACCGGCCGTCTCTTCGCACACGGTGAGGGCCACCGATACGGTTCCGGCCGGCCGCCACCCAGAAACCGCCAGATCCACCAAGGCTTTCAGCATGGCGGTACCGCATCCTTTGGCGTCGGTGGTCCCACGGCCGTACACGCGGCCGTCTCTCAGGAACGGTTCGAATTGGGGGAAATCGGCCTGGGGCGAAGCGGGTACCACGTCGGTATGCGAATTGAGCAGCAACCACGGCCGCCCCTCTCCTACCGAAACCACCAGATTGTCGCCATGGCGCTCCACCCGTACCAGGCCGGTTTCGAGCAAGGAAGCCTCCAACGCATCCACCAGGGGCTTTTCCGCGGTGGAGAGCGACTCGAACCGGACGAGCTCCATCAACAAGGCCTCCGGCGTGTCGGTCAACCAGTTCACGACGCCCCCCGGATCCGGGTGCCGGCACCGGTCAGCAGCCCCGCGGCGCTGGTGAGCCTAACGCCGGCCACACCACCCGAGACCGCCCGGAATGCCGCCTCCAGCTTGGGTCGCATCCCGTCCGTGATCCAACCCGCCCGGACTCCCGCTTCGAAGGTCGGCCGGTCCAGTTCGGCCAAGGGCTTGCCGGCGGCGTCGAGCACGGCGACCGGTTCCATCAGGGTCACCAGTTCGGTCGCACCCGAGGCAAGGGCCAGTTTTTCGGCGAAGGTGTCGGCATTGAGGTTCAGCAGGCCGTGTTCGGCGTTCCATGCCATGCAGGCCACCACGGGCGTGAGGCCGTGTGCCCAGGCCATCCGCAAGACGGCCGCATCCACCTGCCGCAACTCGGCCACCAGTCCGAAATCGGTTTCCACGCCGTCGATGTGCAGCGGTGCCCGCCTGGTGGCGGTGGTGAGGTCCGCATCGGCACCGGTAAGGCCTATGGCCGACACGCCCCGCTGCCGGAGCCCGGATACCAGCCCGGCGTTGAGCATGCCCAATACGGCCGCCAACAGGTCGCGCGTGGGCGCGTCGGTGATGCGCCTACCCGCCACCTGCTTCACCGGCAGGCCCATCCGTGCGCTCCATTCGTTCATCTGCTTGCCGCCACCGTGTACCAGCACCGTTCCCATGCCGGCCTCCCGGTAGCTGCGCACGGCGTCGGCCACCGCGGTCAATGCGGCCGGGTCGTCGGTGAGCGCACCGCTCAGTTTGATCAGGACAGATGCCATAGCTGCATCAACAGGGCTTTTTGCACATGCATGCGGTTCTCGGCCTGGCGGATGTGAACCGCCGCGGGTGAGTCGAGCACGGCGTCGGCCACCACCACATTCCGCCGAACCGGCAGGCAATGCATGAAGGCGGCCTGGTCTGTGCGTGCCATGAGCTCGGGCGACACGGTCCAATTCCTATAGGTTTCCCAACGCAGGGCCTGTTCCCGTTCGGGTTCGGCAGCCAAAGCCGGCGCCCCCCAACTCTTGGCATAGACCACATGCGCGCCTTCGAATCCGGTGGCTTGGTCGTGCACGAGGTCGAACCGGCTGCCATGGCGGGCACAGGCTGCGGCGGCGGCTTCCAGACGGGGCGCATCCGGCACGTATTCCGGCGGACACACCACCCGGACATCCATACCGCTACGGCTGGCCACTTCGAGGGCGGTGTTCGGTACGGCAACCGGCAACCGCACCGGATGCGGCGCCCAGCTCAGCACGAAGGTCTTGCCCGCCGGCTTGGGACCGAAGAGCTCGCGCAGGGTGAGCCAGTCGGCCAGCCCCTGGCAGGGATGCTCCGTGGCACTCTCCAGGTTGATCAAGGGCACCGCAGCATAGGAAGCCATGCGGGCCAATTCGGCATCGTCCGCCTCGAACGCCCGAACACCCAGGGTATCCACATACCGCGAGAGCACCTGGATGGCCTCCTTCACATGTTCGGTCTTGTTTCCATCCATCACCACCCCGTCTCCGGTCTCCAGAGACCAACTCCCCTGCCCTGGCGAAATGAGGCTGCTGGCCGCTCCCAGGTGCGCCGCGGCGGTTTCGAAGGAGACTTTGGTACGCAGGGACGGGTTGAAGAAAAGCAGGCCCAACACCTTGCCCGCCGCCTCGCGGGACCTGTGACCCTCGGTTTTGAGTCGGGCGGCCAGATCGAGCAACCCATGCAGTTCGGCATCGGACCAATCGCGCAGATGCAGGAAATGACGCACTTCAGACATGATGTCGGAGGACTTGGGCGAACTCGGTCAGCACGCCGGATGGGGTGATGTAGGGTGGCATGAGCCGGATGACGTTCGGATGGTCGGACGTGCCGGTTATCCATCCTTCGGCGAAGAGGGCTTTGACCACGGGAGCGGCGGCCACGGGCAGCGCCACACCCAATAACGCGCCCTTGCCGAGCACATCCAACCCACTGCCGGCCAGTGCCTTGCGCATCTCCTCTTCCAATACTGCCACATGATGCATGAGCCCTTGGTCGGCAATCGCATCCAGGGTGGCTTCGCAGGCGGCCATGGCCATCATGCCACCGGCGAAGGTGGACCCCAGGTCGCCGTTCTTCAACAGCCCGGCAATCCGTTCGGGCATGAGCACGGCACCGATGGGAAACCCGGATCCCAGACTCTTGGCCAGGGTCACCAGGTCGGGTCGCATGCCCACACCTTCCCCGAAAGTGAAGGTTCCGGTGCGGCCCACCCCGGTCTGGATCTCATCGAAAATGAGGATCACGCCGTGCCGGTCGCAGATCTGCCGGATGCGGCGGTAATAGGCCGCATCGGCCATCACCATGCCCGATATGCTCTGTATGGGTTCCAGGATGAATCCGGCGATGTCGTCGCGTTCCACGAAGAGTCGCTCCAAGGCGTCGGCATCGCCGAAGGGCACGAAATCCACTTCCGGTAGCGCGAACGCCACCGGTTCGCGCAGCTTCCAGGTATGGGTCACGCTGAGAGAGGCCAGCGTACGGCCGTGCCACCCGCCCACCGTGGAGACCATGCGGGTTTTGCCCGTGGCCTTGAAGGCCAGTTTGATAGCGTTCTCGTTGGCTTCGGTACCCGAATTGCAGAAGAACACCCGGTCGAACCCGTCGGCCATCTCCACCAGTTTCCGGGCCGCCCGGGCCCGCGACGGGTGGTACATCAGGTTCGAATAGAAGGGCAGTTCGGTGGCCTGCCGGTGGATGGCGGCCACCACGTGCTGGGGGGAATGCCCCAGGCAGGCCACGCAGTGCCCGCCGTAGAGGTCCACGTACCGTTTGCCGGCGGTATCGAAGAGATGGATGCCCTCTCCCCGTTCGAACACGACGGGCCAGCGGGCATAAGTGGCCGCTTCGTAACGGTCTTCCGTGGCGATGCAGTCGGCGGCGGTCATAGGATGATGGGTGGTATGAGCAAGCCGGTGGTCTCTGCCAGGCCGTACATGCGGTTCAGGTTCTGGACGGCCTGACCGGCCGCCCCTTTGCCCAGGTTGTCGATGGCCACGCCGACCACGGTATGGTCGCCTTGGCGCACCCAGCCCAGGTCGGCGAAGGCCGTGCCCACCACGGGCTTGAGCTCGGGCAGGCGGTCGCGCAGGCGTACCAGCGGTGCCCGGGCGTACGCCTCGGCGAACACCCGCGCCGGATCCGGGGCACCCGCATCCAGCAATAGCGTGCCCCATATCCCCCGCACGAACGGTCCCGAAACGGGCACGAAACTCAGGTCCGGCACCCTGCCCGCCATGGTGGCACAGTGGGCCGCCACCTCCGCCTCGTGCTGGTGTCCGAACACCTTGTAGGCATTCAGGTTGCCGAACCGGCTCGAATAATGGGTGGTTGCGCTCGGCGTGGCGCCCGACCCGCTGGACCCGGTGATCAGGGTGGCATGGAACCGGCCCCGGTAGCCGGCTTTCAGCATGGGCAGCATCACCAACTGCAGGGCCGTGGCGAAACAACCCGGATTGGCCAGAAACCGCACCTCTTCCCATGCTACCCCCATCCATTCGGTCAATCCGTACGCGAAAGGTGCGGGCGCCTCGTTGGGTGGACGGAAATCGTTGCCCAGATCCACCACTTTGCCGGCGTATCCGGCCTGCAGCAGGCCATCCACCACGGCCGCACTTTTCCCGTGCGGCAGGGCCAGGATCACGGTTTCCGCATGGGTGGTCCCTATCGCAGCCATGGGCCGGATCTCCGCATCCACATAGCCATCGAAAGCCGGATGCACCTGACCGATGCGTTTGCCGGCGGAGGAATCCCCATAGAATTCCGTCAATTCGAACACCGGATGCCCCATCAGATAGCGGATGAGCTCGGCACCCGTGTACCCGCTGGCACCAACCAGTGCGACCGGTATGCGGTTCATAGGGCGATCTCCCGAACCCATTGGCCCAATTTTTCGGGCTCGGCCACGGCATTCACCGCTCGGATACCCATGGTGTTCTGGATGAATTGGATACCTACCAGATTGTCGGTCACAGGACCCGTTATGACATCGATACCCCGGTTGTAGCGTTTCCGGAAGAAGTTGTCGGCGGCCCAACATCCCATGAAATCCTGGGCGGCCACCACATGGCAGGTGATGTTCCGCTGGATCTCCTTGTCCATGAGCAGGCTGTCTACCCCGTACGGGCCGATGATGCCGTCGCCGAACTCCATGACGATCACGTCCGGTTGCTGCTCGTTCAGATGATGGATGAGCCCCTTGGCCATGGGCAGGATGTTCTTGCCCGTGGTGGATACCAGGCCGGCTTCGGAGAAATGCGTGCAGAAGGCCGCCCCCTGGTCCATCATGGAACGTACGTCGCGCATGAGGCTGGCACCGGTCAGCTTTACGGCACCCACTTTGTGGCCGGCCGCCGCCAAATGCCGCACGATCTGGCTGGCGGCCATGGTTTTGCCCACGTTCATGGCCGTACCCGTAACGCCGATGAGCGGCACGGTTTCGCCCAGTTCGTAGATCCAGTCGATGGCGTGGTCCTGGATGCAGGCGTGTTTCCAGTGCCCGTCGTCTTCGACCATCACGGCACCGAGCACTTCCACGCGCATGGCCGGCCCGAAATCGGGGTGCGGCGATTGGCAAGAACCTATGATGCCGCCCATGTTGAGGATGTGCAGGATGTCGCCCACTTTCACGGATCTGGGAATGACTCCGCTGTACCCGCGCAGGGCCTGGCGTTCGCCCAGGGCACCCACCACCAACTGGTCGCGCCCGTAGGTCACGAAATCGCCGGTAACGGTTTCCAGCTTGTTGTAGGTGTCTTTGTCGTCCAGGGTGCGAACCGCCACCAGGTAGCCCTCCTGGGCCACCACGGTTTTGGCGAGCGTGAGCCGGTGGCCGAGTTTGACGGCGGCACTGGTGGAAGCCAGGATGTCGGCTTGGATGGTTTCGTATGCGATGGTCATGGACGGACGGACAAGGCGATCTGGGTGGACATGCCGACGAGTTTGCAGAACGCGCGGGCTTCGGCGCCGGTCCAGCCGGCCGCTTCTTCGCCATAGGTGGCTATGGCACTGTTCATGAGGCCGTATGGGGATGATGCGGCCCGTGGGAGGCATTGGCCGTAGCCGAGGTACAGGGTCACGGAGCCGGTTACGGGCTGTTGGTTGGCCTCGAGGAAGGCCTCGATGTCGCGCATGGCCGGATCATAGAACTGGCCTTCGTGCAGCATCAGGCCGTAGGTATCGCCCAACTGGTCCTTGATCAGGCGTTGGGCTTTGGTGAGGGTGAGTTTCTCCAGTTCGCGGTGGGCCGCCAACAGGATGGTGGCCACGGGAGCCTCGAACCCGATGCGGCCTTTGATGCCGAGGATGGTGTCGCCCAGGTGCATGCCCCGGCCGATGCCGTGCTCCCGGCCCAGGTCGCGCAGGGCGGCGAGCAACGGAAGCGGAGGCAGGGCCTGGCCATCGAGCGAAACCGGAAGCCCGGCCTCGAAACCGATGACGATTTCCTGGGGTGTCCGGGTGAAGGAGGCCGGATCCTGCAGGTGCGGGAAGGCCTCGAACGGCAGCGCCGTGTCGGGCCGGGTGGTCTCCGCACCGCCGATGGTGGTGCCCCAGATGCCGTCGTTGATGGAATAGCGGGTGGTGGAATCGCTCACCTCGAAGCCGCGTTCCCGCAACCAGGCCGTGGTATGGCTGCGGCTGAGCCCCATGTCGCGGATGGGCGTGATCACCTCGCAACCCGGTAACAACGCCCGCAAGGCCACATCGAACCGGACCTGGTCGTTGCCGGCGCCCGTGCTGCCGTGGGCGATGCGGGTGGCGCCCACCTGTCTGGCATACGCCGCCACCCGGTCGGCCTGCACGAAACGCTCGGCACCCACGCATAACGGGTAGGTGCGGTCGCGGAGCACATCGCCCCGGATGAGCCAACGCAACACATCGGTGTAGAGGGCTTGGGTGCCGTCCAGAACGAGGGCCGTGTCGGCGCCGAAGTGGCGGGCTTTGGCTTCGAGAGCCGCCCGGGCAGGTGCATCCAGCCCCACGCAGTCCACGCTTACGGCGTGGATCTCCGCGCCGAGGGTTTCCTTCAGGTAGGGTATGCAGAAGCTGGTATCGAGGCCCCCGCTGTAGGCGAGGATGACCGGTGAAGACATGATGCGGATTCGGTTGTGGGCAAAAAAAAAGGCGGCATCCGCGTGGATGCCGCCTTTCAGGCTCGGTAACGAGGGTCGTTCCGGAATCTAGGGCATGCGCGACGCGGAGAAGGGCTGGTTGGCCATCCTCACTCGTCGGGACTCGGCGGTGCCTCTGATTTCGAAACGCATGTGCCGAAGATAAGATAAATTCAGCCTTGTGAACCACCTGCCCGACATCCTCAAGGAATCCGTCCGTTTTCGGGCACTCTCCCTCGGCTTCGACGCCTGCGCTTTCGCCGAAGCCGCCTTCATGGAACCCGAAGCCCGGCACCTGGAACGCTGGCTCAACGAGGGCCGCCATGGTACCATGGGCTGGATGGAGGGGCATTTCGACCTGCGGACCGACCCCCGTTTGCTCGTACCCGGCGCCAAAACCGTCATCTCCGTCCTTCTCAGCTACAACCAGCCCGATATCCGGGCCGAAGACGGGTCCGCTACCGACCGCCCGCGGGTATCGCAATACGCCCAGGGCGAAGACTACCACAGGGTCATGTGGGACAAATTGGAAGCCCTGATGGCTTTCATCCGCGAGACCGTAGGACCCGTGGAGGGGCGCGGGTTCACCGATTCGGCTCCGGTGATGGACAAGGCCTGGGCCCGGCGTTCCGGATTGGGATGGCAGGGCAAGAACGGCAACCTCCTGGACCGGGACCTGGGGTCCTTCTTCTTCATCGGGGAATTGATCGTGGATGCGGCCTTTTCGCCCGACCCACCCACCACAGACCATTGCGGCACCTGTACCCGCTGCATCGATGCCTGCCCTACCGGTGCCATCATAGCCGACCAGGTGGTGGATGCCACCCGATGCATCAGCTATCTGACCATCGAACTGCGCGAGGCCATACCGGCCGAATACCATCGGATGATGGGCAACTGGATGTACGGATGCGACATCTGCCAGGACGTTTGCCCTTGGAACCGGAAAGCGAAAGCCGGAACCGAACCGCGGTTGATGGCACGGCCGGAGCTGCGCGCCGCCGATGCGGCATTCTGGGCCGGCCTCGACGAGCCCACCTACCGGGAGGTGTTCCGGGGATCGGCCATGAAACGCACCAAGCTCGGCGGCCTCAAGCGAAATGCCGAGATCGTGCTCCGGAACCTGGAAACGCCCTAGAAGGCGCCTTCCCGATCGCGCAGGATCTTGTAGAGCATTTCGCGGGCACGGAAGATGTGGGCTTTCACCGTACCCAGAGGCAGGCCGAGCAGGTCGGCGATCTCCTGGTAACTCTTGTCTTCCATGTGCCGGAGTTGGATCACTTCCTTGTAGCGGGGGGGCAATTGCTCCACCGCCTCATTGATGATGTTCCGGCGTTGGTGCAGCAGGATGGTGTCGTCGGCGGTGGCGTCTTCGTCGGCCACTTCGATCCGCATCTCGCCGTCGCGGGTCTGGACGGGCTCGTCGATCGAGTAGGTCCGCAACTTTTTTTTGCGCAGATGATCGATCGTATGGTTCGTCGCGATCCGGTACAGCCAGGTCGAAAAGGCGTACTGCGAATTGTAGGTATGGATGTTGTCGAAGGCCTTCACGAACACTTCCTGCAACAGATCTTCCACCATATCGCGGTAATGTACCATGCGCAAGATGTGGAAATACAAGGGGTTACGGTATTTGTTCAACAAGAAGGCGAACGCCGACTGATCGCCGTTCAGCGCCTTGTTCACATACCGGAGATCTTCCTTGCTGCTGGCCGAAGGCGTGCTTACGGGCGGCGTTTGTTCACTTGCGGGCGTATCCGCGTTGTCCTGACTCATGGTGTTCGAATATAGCACTTGTTTCTTTCGCACAGATTCGGTGTATCTTGTGGATGCGTCGGTATGTGCTTCCGACGTGACGTGGTTCTTCCTTCGGTATTGGTGGTTACTGCGACGGTACAAGCACGGATCAACTCTCGGTATGAATATCTATGTAGGTAACCTCCCGTACTCCACTGACTCGGAAGGGCTGCGCAAAATGTTTTCTCAATTCGGCGAAGTGACGAACTCGTCCGTGATCATCGACCGGGCAACCGGCCGTAGCCGCGGTTTCGGGTTTGTCGAAATGGCCAATGACGACGAGGGCCGCGAGGCCATCGAAGCCACCCATGGCGCCGAATACCAAGGCCGTGCCTTGGTCGTAAACGAAGCTCGCCCACGCGAGGAGCGGCCCCGCCCTCCCCGTCGAAACGATTATCGTTGATTACACGCGAGGGGCTCCCAGGAGCCCCTCGCCGTTTTCAGCCCACTCGAACAACCAGCCGTGGCGGATCCCCCCGTCCGAAACCCGGCACTCCCCCACCCCGGTCGTATCGCAAACGGCCAGCAGGATGGTCAACCCGGCCAGGATCACATCGCCGCGGCCCGCCAGCACTTCTGGTAGTTCGGCCGTGATCCGCTCGGGGTCGGAGCCGATCCATCGGTCGGCCAGCGCTTCGAGCGCATCCTTGCGCAGGCGGTCGGTACCCAGCACCCGCCCGAGCACGGTGGCCGTGCCCGCCACACCGACCACGGTGCCTGTGTAGGTGCCCAGGCCCGCCTCGCGCAGGCGCCGGCCGATCCCGTCTCTCACGTCCTGCCAATCGGCCCGCGCGACCGGCGGCACCAGGCCGAAACGCTCCGCCACGCGGACCGAGCCCAGAGGCAGACTGAACCGGATATCGGCCGCCCATTCCGTACTGCCGCCTCCGATGTCCAGTACGGCTACGGGTTCGGCCACGTCGATCCGGCTCAGGGCGCCGCGCCGGGTGATGCGCGCCTCCTCCTCCCCGCTGAGGATGCGGATGCGCAGGCCGGTGGCGGACTCCACCATCCAAAGGAATTCGATGCGGTTGGAGGCATCGCGTACGGCCGCGGTGGCCGTGACCAGAATGGGGATTTCCCCGAACCGGGCGTACACGAGATCCCGATACTCGGCCAGTACGGCACAGACGGCTTCCATGCGGTCGGGTGCCAGCCAACCGGTGGCATCGGCACCTTTGCCCAACCGCGGAATGCGTTGCTCTTCATGATGCACCTGCAGGCGGCCGTTGCGCACGGTACCCACCAGCAGCAGCACGGTATTGGTGCCGATATCGACGGCGGCCGCGGTCACGGCTTGCGCAGATGGATGGCGATCCAATCGCCTTCGCCGGTCACGGCTACGGTCTGCAGGGCCGCATAAGGCGGATGTGCGAGGATGGCGCTCCGGTCGCCGGCCAGCAGGCCGCTGAGCAGCAGGTCGCCACCCGGAGCTACCGTAGCTATGATTTCCTCAGCGTAGGTGAGCAGCATGTCGCGGATCACGTTGGCGAAGACCAGGCCGTAAATGGCACCCTCGGGAACCGTTTCGAAACTGCCCTCGGCCACCGAGAACCGGTCTTGCACTCCGTTGAGCCAGGCGTTTTCGGTGGCGTTCACCGCACTCCATTCGTCGATGTCGAAGCCGAAGGCCGACCCGGCTCCCAACCGCAAGGCGGCTATGGCCAGTATGCCGGTGCCGGTTCCCACGTCCAGCACGCTAACGCCCGGCCGCACCAACCCGTCCAGGGCGCGCAGGAGCAACCGCGTGGTTTCGTGGTATCCGGTACCGAAGGCCATTTTGGGATCGATTTCCAAGGCGGTCAGATGGGCGGGCTTGTCGCCCGGGTACCAACTCGGGTGGACCCAGAACGGCCCCACTTCCATGGGTTGGATGGTGCGCTCCCATTCCTCGTTCCAGTTCCGCGGCGCGTAGGCCCGTTCGGCCGCTATGTGCGCACCCCGGCCATGGGCGGCCAACCACCGCTCGAGGTCTTCACGGATGCTGTCGTCCAGGCGGCTGGCGGGTATGTAGGCCACCAGACGGTCCGTCTCCTGTTCGAAGCCTTCGAATCCCCATTCATCCATCTCGCCGATGAGGATGTCTTGCCAATCGTCGGAGATGACGATGTCCAGCGCGATCCAATCGATGTTGGTATCCATGTCAGAAGCGGGTGTACAGAAAGGCGACCATCACATCTCCGACCACCTGCAGGGTTTCTTTGGAGATGGCGTCCATGTTGTCGGCATGGGTGTGCCAATGCGGCCCGAACCGCATGCCGCCGTTCTCAGGCACGTAATGGATGATGTCGATGGTGGGCAGGCCGGCTTCCTGGTTCAGGATCATGTGGTCGTCGGCCACGGCCGGGCCTTCGCGCGCCAGGAAGCGGTCGGCATGGCCCATGGATGCGGCCAGCGACCAGATCTCGTTGACCAAGGGGCGGGCGTAGGACACGGAGAAGCCTTCCATGGGGAAAATGGCGTCCGGATGGCCTACCATGTCGAGCAGGATGCCGAAGCGATGCGGTTTGCTCATGGGAACCGGAATGACCGGATTCTTGGACCAATGCCGCGAACCCAGGAAATAGCGGTCCAAGTCGCCCTCTTCGCCATAGTCCTCCCCATCCAGCAGGATGATGTCGATACCGACGGGGGGTGGATTCTCACTGAAAATGCGGGCCAGTTCGAGCAGCACGCCGGTGGCCGAACCGCCGTCGTCGGCGCCGAGGATGGGCCGGGTGGCTTTCAGGGGGTCGGGGTCCTGGTCGGCGCGGGGTCGTGTGTCCCAATGTGCCGCCAAGAGGATGCGTTCTTCGGCTTCCGGATTGAAGGAGGCTATGACATTCGACAGGTTGAGGCGCTCGCCGTACCCCTCGGCCGTGAACGATTGCACATGCACGTTGGCGGCGCCGGCGTGGCGGCTCAGTACCTGCACATACCAGTCGCGGGTGGCGGTGTGGGCGGCGGAATTGGGCACGCGCGGCCCGAATGCGACCTGCGCGGCGATGTGGGCATAGGCCGAATCCGCCGAGAACGACGGAAGGGCCACTCCCTCCTTCCTGACGAAATCGAACCGGCCGGCCGGTGGTTGCGGGGAGTCGGAACAGGCTGCCAGCACCACGAGGGCCGCGCATGCTGCGAACAGACGGTCAGGAACGATGGACATGATAGGGTGAGGCTTGCTGGGTGGGATGGACGACCACGTCCAGGATGTCGACATGGGGAGGGCGGTCCAGAATGAATTCCATGATTTCGGCCACGTCTTCGGCCGTGAGGGCTTCGATGCCTTTGTACACCGTTGCGGCCCGTTCCCGATCGCCCTTGAACCGGACTTCGGAGAATTCGGTCTCCACCATGCCGGGTGATATGAGGGAAACGCGTACGCCGTGCTGGATCATCTCCATCTTGAGGGCACGGGTGAAGCCGTCCACTGCGAACTTGCTGGCGTTGTACCCCGATCCGCCCGGGTAGGGGTCGTGCCCGGCGATACTGCCCACGTTGAGGATATGACCACCGCCCCTCGCGGCGAAATCGACGGCGGCCAGGCGGCTCAGCTCCATGAGGGCGGCCACGTTGGTACGCATCATGAGGTCCCAGTCGGCCGGGTCGGCCAGAACGACGGGGTCGGCGCCGGCCGCCATGCCGGCATTGTTGACCACGATGTCGGGCACGGCGGGCAGATTGCGCCAGAACGCCCGCAGGGCGTCCAGGTCGAGCAGGTCTATCCCATGGGTGGTGGCACGCACGCCGTGCCCGGTGCGCAGCTCGTCGGCGAGCGCTTCGAGGCGCCCGGCCCGGCGCGCCAGCAGATGCAGATGCGTTCCCCGGGCGGCCAGGCGGCGCGCCAGCGCCGCTCCGATGCCGGCGCTGGCACCGGTGATGACCGCCGTTCTACCGGCCAGGCGGTCCGACATGTCAGGCCTCCCGGATGCGTTCGACGTGAGCCGCCGCCCGCAGGAGGTCCTCCTCGCGGAAGGCATCGGCCATGAATTGCACGCCGATGGGCAGGCCGTCATCCGGATGGGTACCCGCCGGCACACTGATGCCGCAGATGCCCGCCAGGTTGGCACTGATGGTGTAGATGTCGTTCAGATACATGGCCACGGGGTCGTCCGGATGCTCTCCGATGGGAAACGCCGTGGTGGGTGCGATGGGCGAAATGAGCACGTCGCACTGGCTGAATGCCCGCTTGAAATCCTCCTGGATGAGACGCCGCACTCGCTGGGCCTTACCGTAGTATGCCTCGTAATAGCCGGCGCTCAACACATAGGTGCCCAACATGATACGTTTCTTGACCTCGGTTCCGAATCCTTCCGAACGGCTCTGTTTGTACAGGCGCAGCAAGGCCGATTCGTCGCCGGCGGGCAGTTTCGCGGCCCGGTGCCCGTAGCGGATGCCGTCGAAGCGGGCCAGGTTGCTGGAGGCCTCGGCGGTGGCCAGGATGTAGTAGGTGGCGATGGCGTAGGCGGAATGGGGAAGCCTGCAGGGCACGATGACCGCACCATCCGCCTCGAACCGGGCTACCAGGTCCATGATGCGGGTGCGGATGTGCGGATCCAGCCCTTCGCCGAAGTATTCGTCGGGCACGCCGATGCGCAAACCTCGGATGGACTGCCGGGTGGCGGCCACATACTCCCCTACCGGTTTGCGCGAGCAGGTCATGTCGTGGGCGTCTTCCCCGGCGATCACTTCCAGGATGCGGGCCGATTCCTCCACGGTGCGGCTGAGCGGCCCGATGCTGTCGAAACTGGAGGCGTAGGCTACCAGGCCGTGCCGCGAGACGCGCCCGTAGCTGGGTTTGAGCCCCACCACGCCGCAGAAACCGGCGGGTTGCCGTACCGAACCGCCCGTGTCGGAGCCCAGGGTGGCGTCGCAGAAACCGGCCGCGACGGCCGCGGCACTGCCGCCGGACGACCCGCCCGGCACCCGGCTCAAATCGTGCGGGTTGCGGGTGGGCCCGTAGATGGAATGTTCGTTGGAGGAGCCCATGGCGAACTCGTCCATGTTCAGGCGGCCGATGAGCACGGCATCGGCGGCTTTCAGCCGCTCGATGACGGTGGCGTCGTACACGGCCTCGAACTCGCGCAGGATGCCCGAGGCGCAGGAGGTGATGCGGCCTTTCTCGCTGATCACATCCTTGATGCCCATGACCATGCCCGCCAACGGACCCGCCGTTCCGGCATCGATCTTGCGCTGCACCGACTCCGCCTCGGCCATCGCCTCGGCCTCGTAGGTGCGCACGAAGGCGTTCACCTCTCCGTTCCTGGCCCGAATGGCGTCGAAATACGCGGAAACGCGCTCAGGTAGGGTCACGATACGGTCGTGTCGTTGTTCTTCTTGACAGGTTCGGTAGGTTCCTGGGCTCCTTTCTCGATCTCCTTGCGGATTTCGGTGGAGGCTTTGCGGAATTCGGAAATGCCCTGCCCGAGGCCGCGGGCCAGTTCCGGAATCTTTTTCGCCCCGAAGAGCAGGAGGATGATCAACACGATCACCAACCATTCAACTGCACCTATTCCCATGATGGTCTTTATTGATATATTTGCGCGCCGTCGCGCGGAGGGTATTTCGGGCTGAAGATAAGCAGCTTGGATTTCTCGCCGATGTTTCCTTTTATCCCATCGACCATACCGAGGGTATCCCCATGATCTGGACCGTAGAACTCGCCGCCACACTCGAAGAGGCCCCTTGGCCCGCAACCCGCAACGAACTGATCGAATGGGCGGAGCGCAACGGCTGCCCCCAGCAAGTGATCGACAACCTCTATGAACTGGAGGAAGAGGACGACACGCCGTACGAGAACATCGAAGAAATCTGGCCCGATTACATCATGAAAGAGGATTTCTTCCATGGTGAGGACGAAGAAGGCTTCGATTACGACGATGTCTGAGTGCGGTCCCTCGCACTCCTGATCTGGCTCTTGGCGGCGGTTTCGGCCGCCGCCCAACCCGTGGTCGACCGGGTTCGCTTCACCGGTAATGAAGCGGTGGACGGTACCACCCTGCTCACGCTGGTGCGCACCCAGCAGAACCGGGAGTTGTTCAGCATTCCGGGGTTCAAGCTCTGGCTCTGGCTGAACAACCTGAACACCCGCTGGGGGGAGGAACCCACCCTGCTGGACCGGACGGTGGTCGGTGCCGACATCATCCGGCTTCAGACCTACTATCGGTCGATCGGATATCTGGATGCCGAAGTGGACACCATCGTGGCGGCTTTCGGACCGAACCGGGTGGAAGTCAGCTTCCTGATCCGTGAGGGGCGGCAGACGCGGATCCGGCGGGTGGCCTACAGCGGCCTGCCCGAGTTCGACAACCCGGACGTGATGGCCCGCTATTTCAGGCGGAGCACGCTGGTGGAGCGGCAGATCGACGATACCACCTTCGCCACCGACCAACCCCTCACGTACGAACGGATCGGGGCCGAGCGGCAAGCCCTCACCGACCTGCTCAAGAACCAGGGGTACGCCTCGGTGGTGTACGATTCGGTGCGTGCCATCGTGGCCCGCGATTCGACCAACCCATACCGGGTGGACCTGCTGTACCTGGTCTATCCGGGCCGGGTGTACACCTTCGGAGATGTGTACCTGAATCTGGAGGGTCCGGGCATGGGATTCGACACCATGCGGATGGATACCTTGGAAGGGCCGCCGCACACCACCAACGGCACGCGCATCATCATGCGCAAGGAAGACGAAGCCCTCTCTCGGTTCCGGTTGCTGTATGGCAACGTGATGTTCACGCCGGGCGAGCGGTACAACCACGACCGATACCTGCGCACCATCCGTCGCTACCAGAACCTGGGCATGGTGAACGTGCGCCAATTCTCGTTGAACGAAGACGGAGGATTGCCCGATTTCAGTGGCGAGGCCCTGCCCGTGCGGGTGGACCTGCAAACCATTCCGCGCCAACGCATCCGCATGGATGTGTTCGGCATGCAGCGGTTCGGGTTCGGCGCGGGCGCGGGTATCACCTATTCGAACAACAACCTGTTCGGAAACGCCGAATTGCTGGAAGTGAGCGCAAAAGGCAGTTTCGAGAACGCGCCGCAGGTGGCCGAGGGCTTGCTGCAGAGTGCCGAGGCCAGCGTCAATTATTCGGTTCCCCGGCTCAACTTCCCGTTCCGCAGCTTCAACGACCGCGATTTCTACGTGCAGTCCCGGACCCTCTACGGCATCACCCTGGCGCGGATCAACCAGCTCAATTTCACCGTGAATGCCAACATCCGGTTCAACATGCGCTACACGGTGCAGCACCGGGCCAACCTGCAGAGCGAACTGGACCTGTTGGAACTGGATTGGTTGGATGCGAGCCCTAGCCAGCGCTTCCGCGACCAGTTGGAGAACAACGAGAATCTGGATCCGCTGCAGGTGGAACTCATCCTGAACGACTTCTCCCAGCAGTTCGGTTCGAACCTGCGGTACACCCACCGCATGCTGAATACCGACCTGGTGCGCCGGAACCGGGGATTCTACAATGAGATGTCCATAGAAACCGGGGGCAACATCCCCTTCCTGATCGAACGGTATCTGGTGCGGCCGGGCGAGCCCTTGCAAGGCACCATCCCCAGTTTCACGGCCAGCGACACCACCCTGAGCTATTCCCGGTTCATCAAAGCCACATTGGACCACCGTAGGTACTGGCCTGTCACCGAAACCACCGTCATCGGTTGGCGCTTTTTCGGGGGCATGGCCTATGCGTACGGCACCAGCCCCACCATCCCGCTCAACCGACGTTTCTTCGCCGGGGGCAGCAACGACATCCGCGGGTGGGCACCCCTGCGGTTGGGTCCGGGCTCGGTACCCAACAACCAGGTCACCTTCAACGGAGGCGACATCAAGCTGGCCTCCTTCCTGGAAGTGCGGCAATTGCTGCTGCGCAATTTCCTGAGCACCGATTGGCATGCCGCCTTCTTCGCCGATACCGGCAACATCTGGTACGGCCCCCGGTCCCAGTTCCGCGAAGGGCGGTTCCGGGCCGACCGTTTCCACCAGGAGTTGGCCGTGGGCATCGGTTACGGGGTCAGGTTGGATTGGGAATACGTCATCTTCCGCATCGATGCGGCCTACCGGGCCATAGACCCGAGCGTACCGGGCGGCTTCGGCGACAAATGGCTGCAAGACCGCCGACCGTATATTCACTTCGGTATCGGTCACACTTTCTGAACCACCGGCCATGTCCCTCTACACCGAATTCCGCAACCGGTCCAACGTCTTGCTCCGAGCCCGCATCCTGCAAGCCATGAGCCCCATCGAGCGGGCCGCCTTTCTGGGTTTGTGCAACCGCCGCACCTACAAGGCCGGCGAACACATCTACTACCAGGGCGACCCCGGCACGGGGTTGTACATCATCGAGGAAGGCGTGGTGGAATTGGTGGTGGAATCGCCCGCCGAGGCCGAATCGGACGACAAGCCCGTCTTCCGCCTGGAAGCCCCCGAAAGCTTCGGTGCCTTGAGCATCGGTTACGACATGCGGCGCATGTCGTCGGCCCGATGCGTGACCGACGCCGTGCTTTACGGTTTTTTCAAACCCGATCTGGACACCCTGGCCAAACGGTATCCCAAGATCGGCGTCAAATTCCTGACCACACTGAACATGATCGCCCTCAAGCAGTTGCAGGTCACGGTACACAGCCTGATCAAGCACGCCGGCGAGGCCACGGCCTTCTCGCTCCAGTTCGAAACCTATTACCACGGGTCGCCGGGTGAAGAAAGGTGACATCCTGCCGCTGCGCATCGACGCGGCGGCATACGAAGGCAAAGGCATCGGGCGGGCAGACGGATTGGCGGTGTTCGTGCCCGGCACGGCGCCCGGCGACCTGGCGCGTGTCCGCATCGACCGCAAGAAATCCAACTTCGCCGAAGGCACCCTGCTCGACGTGCTCGAACCGGGTCCCGACCGCATCGTCCCCCGTTGCTCCCACGCATCGCATTGCGGCGGATGCACCTGGCAACACGTGGCCTATCCGGCCCAGTCCGATTTCAAGCGGGCCCACGTGCGCGACCACCTGCACCGCATCGGTGGCCTGCACCATATCGACCCGCATCCCACCCTTTCGGACGGCCGCACCTTCGGCTACCGCAACAAGATGGAGTACACCTTCGCCGACCGGCGTTGGCTCACCCCCGAAGAAATCGCATCGGGTGCGCCGATTGATTCGGACGGCGTGGCCTTGGGGCTGCATGCGCCCGGCCGATACGACAAAGTGCTCGACCTGCGCGAATGCCACCTGCAGGACCCGGTCTCCTACGCCCTGCTCGATTGGCTGCGCACCTATGCGGTACGGCACGGCATTGCGCCCTACAATCCGGTCAAGAAACACGGATTCCTACGCAACCTCATGGTGCGCAATGGGCAGCATACCGGCGACCTGATGGTGAACCTGGTGACCAACGGGGAAGACGAAACCATCACGGGTCCTCTGGTGGATGCCCTGCTTGCCGCTTTTCCGCACATCACCACCGTGGTCCAGAACGTGAACGACACCCCCTCGCCCACCTCGGTTGGCCGGTACGAGCGGGTCCTGTTCGGTCCGGGTGTCATCCGCGAGCGGTTGGGACCGCATACCTACGAGATCGGCGCCAACGCCTTCTTCCAGACCAACACGCCCATGGCCGAACGCCTGTATGCCACCGCCGTAGCCTATGCGGACCTGCGGCCGACCGACCACCTGGTGGATCTCTACTGCGGGGTGGGCAGCATCAGCATGTATGCGAGTCCGAACGTGCGGCGGGTCACCGGCATCGAGCTCAACCCGGTCTCCATCCGCAATGCCGAAGCCAACCGCGACCGCAACGGCGTGACCAACGTCGAATTCGTGTTGGGCGACGTCAAAGACACCTTTTCAGACATTCCCGACGTGCTCATCACCGATCCGCCCAGGGCCGGCATGCATGCCGACGTGGTGGCCCGCATCGCCGAGTTGCGCATCCCCCGAATCGCCTATGTGAGCTGCAATTCCAGCACCATGGCCCGCGACCTGGCCCTATTGAACGAGGTCTACGAAACCCTCGAAGTGCAACCGGTGGACATGTTCCCCCAGACCTACCACATCGAATGCGTGGCCAAGCTTCGGCTGCGGTAATCGGGGCCGGCATCGGCGGTTTGGCCTCGGCCGCCCTGTTGGCCGCCCGGGGCTACCGCGTGGACGTGCTCGAAGCCAATGCCGTGCCCGGTGGCAAGATGTCCGAAATCCGGGCGGATGGATTCCGGTTCGATACGGGTCCCTCCCTGATGACCATGCCCTTCGTGCTGCGGCGCCTGTTCGAAACCTGCGGAAAACGGCTCGAGGATTACCTCACGCTCAGCCCCCTGCACCCGCTCTGCCACTACCGGTTCGCCGACGGTACCCGGTTCGATAGCTATTCGGAACCGGAAGCCGCTCTGGCCGAGATCCGCCGCATCGCCCCGGCCGACACCGACGCCTACCTGCAGTTCCTGCGGTATTCCGAAGACCTGTACCGCCGCACGGCAGACGCCTTCCTGTTCAATCCCCTCGACAGCTGGCGCGACCTGGCCCACCTGCGCATCAGCGACCTGTTGCGCATCGACGCCCTGCGCACCGTCAGCTCCCGGGTCGATTCGCGGTTCGCTTCGCCCTACCTGCGCCAGTTTTTCAAAAGATTCACCACCTACAACGGCAGCTCACCCTACCGGGCCCCCGCCACACTCAACGTGATACCCCACGTGGAACTCACCATGGGCGGTTGGTATGTGGAAGGAGGGCTGTATCGGGTGGCCCAGGCCCTGCACCGGCTCGGCGCCGACCTGGGCGTTTCGTATCGGTTCGAAACGCCCGTTCGGCGCATCGACGTGCGTGCCGGCACGGCTGTCGGTGTGGACGGCACCGCCTACGATGTGGTCGTCTCCAACGCCGATGCCGCCGAAACCTACCTGCGCCTGCTGCCACCCGAGGCGGTGCCGGCCGGCTTGCGCCGGCGCACGGCCGCCGCCGAACCCTCCTGCAGCGGGTTCGTGCTGCTGCTCGGGCTCGACCGGCGCTACGAGGGCCAGGCCCACCACACCCTGCTGTTCGGCGGCGACTACCCCGCCGAATTCCGCGACATCTTCGACCATCGGCGTCTGCCGCAGGACCCATCCATCTACATCGCCGACACCTCCGTGACCGATGCCGACCACGCCCCCGCCGGCGGCGCCAACTGGTTCATCCTGGTCAACGCACCCTATACCGATGCCCATACCGATTGGGAATCGGTGGCACCCGCGTACGGCGACCATCTCATCGCCACGCTGGAGCAGCGCGGATACGACGGGTTGCGCACCCGCATCGCCTACCGTTCGCACATCACACCCGGCGACTTCCTACGCCGCTACCGCAGCCACGGCGGCAGCATCTACGGTACCAGTTCCAACTCGCGGCTGGCCGCCTTCCTGCGGCCCCGCAACCGCTCGCCCCACATCAGAAACCTGTACCTCACCGGCGGAAGCACGCATCCGGGCGGCGGTATCCCCCTCTGCGTACTTTCCGCCTTCCATGCGGTCTCCCACATCCCGATTTCATCATGACGTCGTTCCGGTTCAAGAAAAACGATAGAGGCTTCTCCGACCTCACCTTTCCCATCCTGCACAACCTCATCATCGGCACCACCAATCTGATCTTCCGGGTGCGTGTGACGGGGCGGGAACACATGCCCACCACGGGTCCCTGCTTCATCTTCGGCAACCACAGCAACTATTTCGATCCGTTCTTCCTGAACGTGCTGATGAAGTCGGAACCCACCGCCGGTGTCATGACCCGCGAGCAGTTCCACAAAACCGTACCGGCCCTGGCCATGGATTCGGTCGGTATCGTACCCACCAGCAAGTATGTGCCCGAACCCGGCGTGGTGCGCAGCGTGGTGAAAATGATGGACCAACGCCGCATGGTCGTCATCTTTCCGGAAGGAGGACGCCGGTGGGACGGCCGGCCCAAGGGCCTCATCGAAAGCACCATGAAGCTGTTCTGGAAGCTGAAAGTGCCGGTGCATCCCGTACAGTTGCACGGCAGTTTCCTCACCTGGCCGCGTTGGGCCGACCACCCCCGGCCGGGCTCCGTGGAGGCGCGCTGGCTCAAACCCCTGCATCCGTCCGATTTCGCCGACTACGACACCTTCGCCGAAGCCTGCCGCCAGGCCATCCGATTCGACGAATACGAACCGCCGGTGGAAACCCTGCCCGTGATGGGCTGGAAACCCGCCTCGGGCATCCAACGCTTCCTGTACCGCTGCCCGGTCACCGGGTCGCCCGGCGCCGTCTATTCGCCCGACGGGCACGAGGTCCGCTCCCATGCCGCCCCCGCATTCCGGTACCGCATGGACATCCACTCCCGCCTGATCGACCGCGACGGGGCCTCCCACAACCTGCTGGAGGTGTACGACGGCATGAACCGGTTGCCCATGACCCTGCGCAAAGACGGTACCCTGCTTTCGGCCACCCACCGACCCATCTACACCCTGAACGACCGGCTCGACCTGGTGCGCCTGCCCGACGGCGACGCCGTGCTCACACCGGAAGCCTTCATATATACCGTTGACGGCAAAAAACAGCGCATACCCGTCGATGATGTGAAATACATCTCCATCGAGGGCAACCACAAACTCAGCCTGTACCCCACCACCGGCGGTTCGGTGCAGATCAACCTGGAGGGGCAGAGCGCCTTGGCCTGGCAGATCTACCTGCGCCGCCTGCAAAGCGGAGAACGGGCCGGATGAGTGCCTGGTCGCTGGAGTTTCCGGCCGGCGCCTTTTTCCTGGATTTCGCCTGGATGGGGGTTTTCGTGGTGGCGGCCGTGTGGCTGCGGCGCCAGGTCGGGCTCATCCAGGACTACCTCATACCGGTCAACCTGCTGGCCGGCATGCTGGCCCTGGCCTGCGGCAGCAACGGATTCGCCTGGATCGACCTGGACGGCGACCGCCTGGCGGTGTACGTGTACCATTTGTTGGCCTTGCTGTTCATCGCACTGGGGTTACGCTCGCCGGAACAGGGCAAAGGCCGCAACCCCGTCATTTTCGGGTTGTTGTTCATCTTCTCCTACCTGATCCAGGGCCTGGTGGGCCTGGGTATCGCTTATGCGCTCATCGCCACCATCATGCCCGACTTGTTCGCCGGCATCGGGTTGCTGATGCCACTGGCCTTCGGTATGAATCCGGGTATCGCCTATTCCATCGGTTCCAACTGGGAGTCGCACGGCTTCCCCGATGGAGGCATCGTTGGGCTGACCCTGGCCGCCATCGGGTTCCTGGTGGCCTATGGTGTGGGTATCGCCTACCTGCGCCGGGGCATCGCGGCCGGCCAGGCCACCTACCTCGATGCCGATACGGCCGCCGGCCGCGAGCTGCGCACCGGCCTGATCGCCCCCGGGGGGCGACCCCATGGAGGGCATCTGACCACGGCGCCCGAAAGCCTGGAATCGCTCACCTTCCACGCCGGCCTCGTCGGGCTTACCTATGTGGTCACCTGGGTCTTGCTCACCGGAGCCGAGCGGCTGCTGGTCGCGGCCGGTGCCGGACAGGAAATCCCCACGCTCTGGAGTTTCCATTTCATCGCGGCGGCCGTGGTGGCCATGGGCATGCGGCGCTTGCTCGACGCCACCCGCGCCGGCACCTATGTGGACGATCCCACCATGACCCGCATCGCCAATGTGAGTATGGACCTCATGGTGGTGGCTTCCGTGGCCGCCATCAGTTTCGCCGTGGTGGCCGCGTACTGGCTGCCCATCCTGCTCATGAGCGTAGCCGTTACGGTAGCCACCGTGTGCACCCTGCGCATCGCCATCAACGGCCTGTTCACCGACCACCGCCTCGAGCGGTTTTTGGCTGTGTTCGGCAACATGACCGGAACCATGCAGTCGGCCCTGGTGCTGCTGCGGGTGCTCGATCCCCGGCTCAAATCGCCGGTGAGCCACGACCTGGTGTATGGTAGCGGCCTGGCCCTGGTGCTCGGGTTCCCCCTGCTGGTACTCATCAACGCTCCGGTCAACTATTTCGAGGACCCGTCGGCCGGGTTCGCCTATGTGGGCCTGGCCCTGGCCGTCTATCTGCTGCTCATCGGCCTGGCCTTGCGCTGGATGGCCGGCAAGTAGGAGTCTGCCGAATCCGACAAGGCTCCCCCACCTGTCGGATATGTCCGACAACCCCATCCGGAAACCGCCTCCCGGACGGCGGAATCGGTGTTGGCACGGTTTGTGGTAACGGATTTTCCGACCTCAACCCATCAACAACATTTGTGTCGCACCATCCCATGAAATACCTACTCTCCCTGGCGTTCGTCCTGGCCCTGCTCCTCCCCACCGAAAAAGCCCAAGCCCAGTTCCAACTCGGCGGCGGCCTGAGCTTCCTCGAAGGTGCCGGTGTGCACGTGAGCATGTACCGCAACACCGACCAACTGTACAAGAACACCCGTGGCGGTGGTGAAATCGGGTACTATTTCGTCGATGGCGGAACCCTGATCGAAATCACGGCCAACGCCCATTATTTCGTGCTGAACAAGGAAACCATGAAAGCCTACGCCATCGTGGGCAGCTCGGCCCTGTTCTGGAACAGCGACACCACCACCGGCCTGGTATCGGGCATTCTGAACCTGGGCGCCGGTGCCGAATACAAACTCGGATTCGGCAGCGCGTATGGCGAAGCCCGTTACATGCTCGGCGGAGCCGCCATCCTGGGCATCAACGCCGGGGTGCGCATCACCTTCTGAAGATCCCTAGAATCGACCCATACAAGCCCGGTTCCCGATACGGACCGGGCTTTTTTTATGGCTCCACCCGGGGCCCGAGAGTGATCACTTCCACATCGTGCACACGGCCGGCGTCCACCGAAAAGCGCATGGCGGTACGCACTTCCTGAAACCCATGCCGACCCGCCGCACCCGGATTGATGAACAGCATGCGGTTGTGCAGGTTCTGGTCGCGCCCCACTTTCAGGATATGGGAATGCCCGCAGATGTACACATCCGGAGGATTGGCCAGGATCTCGGCGCGCACGGGCAGGGCGTAACGGCCGAGATTGCCACCGATGTGGGTCATGAAGAACTCCACACCCTCCACGCGGAACCGCAGCACATCGGGAAAGCGGGACCGGATGTCGGCGCCGTCGATATTGCCGAAAACCCCGCGCAAGGGTGCCCAGGCGGCCAGCTGGTCGGCCACGGCCGCCGTGCCGAAATCGCCCGCATGCCAGATCTCGTCGCAACCGGAGAAAACCGACTCCAAAGCCGGATCCAGGAAATGATGGGTATCTGATAACAGGCCGATGCGCATGGGAATGGGGTTGTGCCGGAAGGTACCCAAATCCGGCATCGTATCTTCCCGGCCCATGCGCATCTCCGTAATCATCGTGACCTGGAACGCCTTGCCCCTGTTGCAGCGGTACCTGCCATCGGTGGTGGCCAGCACCTATGCCGACCTCGAGATCCGCCTGGCCGACAACGCCTCGGCCGACGGCTCGGCCGAATGGGTGCGTGCGCACCATCCCCAGGTGAAGATCGACACCTTCGACGCCAACCACGGGTACTGCGGAGGCAACAACCGGGGTGCCCGCCAGGCCACCGGCGACCTCCTGCTGTTCCTGAACAACGACGTGCGTGTGGAACCCGGTTGGTTGGAACCTCTGGCCGCCCGTTTCCGGGCCGAGCCGGACCTGGGCATTTTGCAGCCGAAATTGCGCAGCGAGGCCCGGCCCACCCATTTCGAATATGCGGGAGCCGCGGGGGGATGGTTGGACCGCTACGGGTATCCCTTCTGCCGGGGACGGATCTTCGACGTGGTCGAGGAAGACCTGGGCCAGTACGACGACGCCTGCGACATCTTCTGGGCCAGCGGGGCCGCCTTCGCCATCCGCCGCTCCCTCTTCGAAACCCTGGGCGGGTTCGACGAGGATTTCGAGTTCCATATGGAGGAGATCGACCTGTGCTGGCGGGCCCAAGCCCATGGGTGGCGGGTGGCCTACGAACCCCGCAGCGTGGTGTACCATTGGGGTGGCGGGTCGCTGCCGGCAGCCTCGCCCCGCAAGACCTACTACAATTTCCGGAACAACCACGCCATGCTGGTCAAGAACCTACCCAAGGGGCGCCTGTTGCGCACCTTCCTGGTGCGGGCCGTGCTGGACGACATGGCCCTGTTCCGACTGCTCGTTACCGGCAAATGGGCCGAGGCGGTCGCCTTGGTGCGTGCCAGTTGGCACACCCTCTTCCGCAGCCGCCGCCACTGGCGCAAACGTTCGCCGGTGCACCCACCGCCGCCTTTGGAGCGGCTCAGCGGGCTGTACCCCGGCAGCGTGGTATGGGCTCATTTCATCCGAGGACACCGCACCTTCCGTCAGCTTCCCTAACTTCGCCCCATGGCCGACCGAACCTATCCCGATTTCAGCCGCATCGTTCCCATCGACACCGTAGGTGTGGAAGAGCGTGTGGCCCGATTGAACACCCGCAGCATCAAGAAAAGCTCCAAGGTGCAAGCCTTGAAACTGGCTTTGAGCATGCTCGACCTCACCACCTTGGAGGGTATGGATTCGCCCGGAAAGGTGCGCCAGCTCTGCCGCAAGGCCGTGCAACCCATAGCGGGCCGCGACGACCTGCCCCGGGTGGCCGCCGTATGCGTATATCCGCCGTTCGTGAAACTGGCCAAACAGGAGTTGCGGGGCACCGGCGTGAACGTGGCTTCCGTAGCCACCGCCTTCCCCAGCGGGCACGCACCCTTGCCCGAGAAACTGGACGAAGTACGCCGATGCGTAGACGACGGCGCCGACGAGATCGACATGGTCATCTCCCGGGGCGAGTTCCTCCGGGGCGAATACGCCTTCACCTTCGACGAGGTAGCCGCCGTGAAGGAAGCCTGCGGCCCCGCCCATCTCAAGGTCATCCTGGAAACCGGCGAACTGCACACCTTGGAACTGGTACGCAAGGCCAGCGACATCTCCATGGCCGCCGGCGCCGATTTCATCAAGACCAGCACGGGCAAAGTGACGCCATCGGCCACGCAGCCGGTCACGCTGGTGATGTTGGAAGCCATCCGCGACCATTACTACGCCACCGGTCGCATGGTGGGCATGAAACCCGCCGGCGGCATACGCGACGCCAAAACCGCCCTCCGCTATCTGGTGATGGTCAAGGAAACCCTGGGGGCCGCCTGGTTGCACCCCGACTGGTTCCGGTTCGGTGCCTCCGTGTTGGCCAACGACATCCTCATGCAGATCGTGAAGCAGGAAACGGGTGTGTACACCTCCCTCGATTATTTCTCCAAAGACTGACCCATGCGAACGCCCGAACCCACCACCGACGGACTCAAACTCGATTTCAGCGGCATCTGGAGCTACGATCCGGCGCCCGAGGACCGCGGCCATGCCAAGATCGACGCCCGCTACGGCCTGTTCATCGGCGGCCGATTCGTTGAGCCGAAGAGCGGCCGGTATTTCGATACGCACAACCCGGCCACCGAATCGAAACTGGCCGAGGTGGCCGAAGCCGGCGCCGAAGATGTGGATGCCGCCGTGGCCGCCGCCCGCAAGGCGTTTCCGGCCTGGTCCAAGTTACCTGGTGCCGAACGGGGCAAATACCTGTTCCGCATCGCCCGGCTGCTCCAGGAACGCGCCCGCGAATTCGCGGTGATCGAATCGCTGGACGGGGGCAAACCCATCCGTGAATCGCGCGATGTGGATGTGCCCCTGGTGGCCGCCCACTTCTTCTATTATGCCGGTTGGGCCGACAAACTCCAGTACGCCTTTCCCGGCAAAACCCCGAAACCCATCGGTGTGGCGGGGCAGGTCATTCCCTGGAACTTCCCCCTCCTCATGGCGGCCTGGAAGATCGCACCGGCCTTGGCCTGCGGGAACACCTTGGTACTCAAACCCGCCGAAACCACCCCGCTAACGGCACTCAAGCTGGCCGAACTCATTCGCGATGCCGGCCTGCCCGACGGCGTGGTGAACATCGTGACCGGTGCCGGCGCAACGGGGTCCGCCCTGGTGAACCACCCCGGTGTGGACAAGGTCGCCTTCACCGGCAGTACCGCCGTGGGCAAGAAGATCATGGAGTCGCTGGCCGGTACCCGCAAATCCTACACGCTCGAACTCGGTGGCAAAGCGGCCAATATCATTTTCGAGGACGCCTCGCTCGACCAGGCCGTGGAAGGTGTGGTGAACGCCATCTTCTTCAACCAGGGCCATGTCTGCTGTGCCGGCAGCCGCCTGTTCGTTCAGGAAAGCGTGGCCGGTACCGTGATCCGCAAGCTCAAAGACCGCATGCAGACCCTGCGCGTGGGCGACCCTCTCGACAAGAACACCGACATCGGTGCCATCAACTCCCGCATGCAGCTCGACAAGATCTCCGGCTACCTGAAGATCGGTCTGGAGGAAGGCGCCGAAATGTACCAACCGGCCTGCGAGCTACCCGGAAAAGGCTATTGGTGCCCTCCCACCCTGTTCACCAATGTGGCCCAATCCAGCCGCATCGTGCAGGAAGAGATCTTCGGCCCCGTGTTGGCCATCCAGACCTTCCGTACGCCCGAAGAAGCGCTCGAAAAAGCCAACAACACCCCGTACGGCCTCTCCGGCGGCGTATGGACCGACAAAGGCTCCAAGATCTTCAAGATGACCGGCAAATTGCGCGCCGGAGTGGTTTGGGCCAACACCTTCAACAAATTCGACCCGGCCAGTCCCTTCGGCGGCTACAAGGAAAGCGGTGTGGGTCGCGAAGGCGGTCTCCACGGATTGATGGCGTATTTGAATTTGGAATGATAAAGCCCCTCTTATGCAACGATTGGATGTTCTGAAAACCTACAAACTCCTGATCGGTGGCGCCTACGAACGCTCCGAATCGGGACGTTACCTGCCCCTGCGCGACAAGAAAGGAGGCCTGGTGGCCAACATCGCCTGGGCCAGCCGCAAGGACCTGCGCAACGCCGTGGTGGCCGCACGCGGCGCACAGAGCGGATGGGCCGGCCGCAGCGCCTACAACCGGGGGCAGATCCTGTACCGCATCGCCGAGATGATGGAAGGCCGCAAAACCCAATTCGTTGCCGAGCGCATGCGCGAGGGAGCCACCGCCAAGGCCGCCGAGGCCGATGTGGCCGCCGCCATCGACCTGTGGGTGCATTATGCCGGATGGTGCGATAAATACCAGCAGGTGTTCAGCGCCGTGAACCCGGTATCCAGCGCCCATTTCAACTTTTCGGTACCCGAGCCCACCGGTGTGGTCGGCGTGCTTGCCGATGCGGCCGCCCCGCTGCAGGCGTTGGCCGCCAGCCTGGCCCCCGTTATCGCCTCGGGGAATACGGTGGTGTGGGTGGGTCCGGCCGCCATCGGGGCCAGCGCCCTCACCTTCGGCGAAGTGCTGGGTACCAGCGACCTTCCCGCCGGCGTGGTGAACCTGCTCGTTTCCGAACGGGCCGAGCTGCGTCCGCATCTGGCCGGTCATATGGATGTGAACGCCGTGGTGGCCGTAGGTGCCGACGATGCCGAGCGCAAACAGCTCCAACTCGATGCGGTACGAAACCTGAAACGCCTCACGTTCTGGGAGGGGCCCGCGGCCGATCCGTACCGCATCCTGGCCCTCACGGAAACCAAGACCACATGGCATCCCGTCGGCTTCTGATCCTGCTCGTGCTGGCCTTCGCCGCCGCGCCCGCCTGGGCCCAGCGCCTGGAACCGGTGGATTGGGCCCGGTACCGCAGCCGTCTGAGCGACCGGTTCGCCATCCTGACACACGACATCCCCGAAGCCCTGCGCGCCGACAGCACGGCCCGCACCCGCACCGTGCGCAACGCCGGTTTCCGTGTGCAGTTGGGTTCCACCACCGACCTGGCCGAAGCCGACCGTCTGAAGGCCGATAGCGAACGGTGGTTGGCCATGTACTATCCCGACGATGCCATAGCCGTGTACGTGCAGTTCAAACAACCCTTCTACAAAGTGCACGTGGGCGATTTCAGGAAACGTACCTATGCCCAGGAATGGGCCGAAATCCTCAAAACCGCCTTCCCCGACGCCTGGGTGGTATACGACCAGATCATACCGGAACGGGCGAAAAACTGAACGGCCGAAGGCCGTCCGCTGACAGGTCGAACCCCAAAATGAGGGGAAACACCTATTGTCATCCGGCTGGTGAATTGACTACAATGTAAACGCCCGCAGGGCCTTGCAGTCGTCCGTTCACCTATTGGCAATTCCATCATGAGTCGTTTGAGCCGGTTGGCCCTCCTTCTGCTGTACTTCGGAGTGGCAGCCCACCAGGTATCCGCGCAGACGTTCGCGCTACAGCCCACAAAAATCATTGAAACGGACGGCTCCGGGACGGTAAAACTGCTGGTGAAGCGGGATCGGACCGTTCGGTTGGATTGGAACACGCTGCAAGGCGAGGCCTACTCCCTGACCGGGCGGAACGCGTCGCTGGTGATCGGGCGGGTATCCAATTCGTACGATGTGGCCCAGGTGGCGGTAACCGGCAACCGGTTGGAATTCACGCCGGCGTCGGCCGGATTGGCGCCGGGCAAGTACTTCGCCCGCATCACGAACGGCAGCGGCCGCACCACCAGCGCCATTCTGGGCAACTACCAGGCCAATCCGTCCACCATCATCTATTCGAACGAGATCGAAATCATCGTGGAGGCCCCGACGGCGGCCTTCCCGATCGCACCGCGCGGCACCATCACGGTGGGAACACCCACCTTCACCTGGGAACCGGTGCCCGGTGTGGTCGCCTACTGGGTGATCGTATCGAGCACCCCGTTCAAGATCGAGGAAGGGACCGACGGCAACATCAGCATCACAGGGGTGACGGGTGTCTGGCAATACATCACCACGGGCACCTCGGCCACCTACGGTGCCGTTTCGGATGCCTTTCCCGACGAACCACCCCCGTTGAATGCCGGTCAGGAATATTCCTACACCATCCTCAACCTGTATGCCGACCAGAATCCGGTATATGTGAGTCCCGTTTTCGGGGGCATCATCCCCTTCCGGTATGTGAATCCGACCGCTTTGCCGGCACCGGTTCTCACGGCTCCGGCCAACAACACCACCATCGTATCCACACCGCAGATCACCTTCCAGTGGCGGGCGGTTACCGGGGCTACCAACTATTCGGTGCGCTTGTCCAAAATGCTGACCCAAGCCGGAGCCGAGGTGGCCATTCCGATCTGGAGCACCACCACCACCAACACCCTGGTGGACCTGAACACCCAGGGACTGATGGAGAACGCCAGCTACCGGTGGATGGTGGTAGCCAACGACGAACTGGGCAATGGCACCTCCAGCCTGACGAACGCCTTCCGCTACCGGGTGCCGGCGGGTGAGTTCTCTGTTTTCGCTACCGATGCCAGCGACAACTCGGTTCTGGTGGGTGTGGAGGTCAAGACGGTGGCCATCAACGAAGGTGCCACATCCACGGTAGGCTACATCCTGCAAAGCAGCAGCCTGAACGACAGTCTGGTGGTGGGTACCTATGAGTTTCAAGCCACCAAACAAGGGTACGAACCCTTGACCGTGGTGGCCACCATCCGGGAAAACCAGACCACCTGGGTGCCTCTGCCCATGAGTCCGCAGCCTTCATCCATCGTGGGCAAGGTGGTGAACGAAAACGGGACCGTGGTGGCCGAGGCCACCATTCGGGTGGTGGACATCCTCACCGGAACCCAGCGGACCACCCTGAGCAACAACCTGGGCGAATTCTCCATCCAGGTGAATCCCGGTTCCTACAGCGTGACCGTAACCAAGGCCGGTTTCATCGCATCCACCGCGCGGAACCTGACCGTGGACCTGGGTGAGAGCCAGGATGAAACGGCCACGCCCTTCGTGATCCGCAACGATATGGCCACCATCAGCGGCACGGTGAGCAACCAGTCGGGTTCGCCGATCAGTCTGGCCCGGGTCCGTTTCCGGTCCGGAACCACGGAGATCGAGGCTCTGACCAACTCCCAAGGCTTCTACTCGGCCAATGTGTCGAGCGGAACCTGGACGGTCAACGCCTCAAAAACCGGATTCGTGGCATCCCAATCGGTTCAGGTATCGGCATCGGTGGGGTCGCAGATCCAGAACCAGAACTTCAGCCTCGCCTCGGGGGCCAACCAGGTGACGGGCGTGGTGCGCCGGGCGGTGACCACGGCCGACGGCCAAACGGGTTTCTCCACCTTCGCCGGGGTAACGGTATCCGCCATTCCGACAACGGGATCCGCGGTTTCCACCGTGACCGGCACCAACGGTTCGTACAGCCTGAGCCTGACCAGCGGCAACTATACCATCCGGTTGACGCGTGAAGGCTACACCACCAGTTCGGCCACCACCCTGGTATTGAACGTGCAGGAAACGGTGAACGGCGTCGATTTCGTGATGATACCCAACCCCAGTTCGGTTTCGGGCCGGGTGGTGGGCACCGACGGAGTAGGTATAACCGGTGTCACGGTCCGGTCGTCGGCCGGCGCCACGGCGGAAACGAGCCCGTCGGGCAATTTCACACTGAGCCTGTCCGAAGGGACCCACACGCTTACCGCATCGCGCACGGGGTATGTGGCCAGCGGTTCGCAAACCGTGACGGTGGCGGCGGCACAGCAGGTAACCGGGGTCGAATTCCGCATGTCGGCCAATGCCGGCGTGGTATCGGGCCGGGTGAGCTCGGGCGGGTTGAGCCTGCCATCGGCCACCGTGTCGGCGCGTTCGCTTTCCACCAATCAGACGACCACCCAGACATCCGATTCGGACGGACTCTTCACCATGAGTCTGCAACCGGGGCGCTATCGCATGGTGGTGAGCCGTTCCGGCTTCCTCCCCTCCACACCCGATACCATCACGCTGGGGCCGGGGCAACAGATCACGGGCCGTGGGTACGCTTTGGTCGAGAACACCGCCCGCATAAACGGCGTGGTGACCGATGCCAACGGGCCGGTGCGGAACCTGCGCGTGGTGGTGACCTCCGTAACCGATGCCACCTACACCCAGAGCACCCTGACGCTCATCAACGGCACCTTCTCGTTCACCGTGCCTGCGGGAAGTGCCTACAGCATCCGCAACGAATCGGTGCAATACGCTACCGCCACCGCCACCACCCCGGTGCTGGCCGCCGGTGGCACACCGGTGAACACATCCCTGCAACTGACCCCCAATCCGTCCAGTTTCAGCGGGGTTGTGCGCAACCAGGCCGGCAACGCCTTGGCGAATGTCCGCATCATGGCCCGCCATGCCGATACCAACCTTCCGGTCGACAGCGTCTTCACGCGGGCCAACGGTACCTACGCACTGGGCCTTCCCGGCGGTAACTACACCGTATCGGCCCGGTTGCCGGGGCACACGGTAGACCGCCGGAGCATCACGCTCAACCTGGGCGACAACCTGGTCAATACCGATTTCCTGTTGTCCGAGAACTACGGGTTCATCACCGGGGTCATTACCGACGCATCGGCCGTGCCATTGGCCGGCGCCGTGGTAAGTCTGCAGTCGGCCGGTGGTTCCGGGGCATCCCTCATCACCGATGCCAACGGGGCTTTCAGCGCCGCCCGGCTGGTTGGTGGCAGTTATCGGGTTGAAGTCAGGCGATCGGGTTACATCACCCAGGTACAGAACGGCTTCCAATTGAACGACGGGCAAACCCGACGCCTGGATCTGACCTTGGTTCAGGCCACGGGTTCCATCAGCGGGTCCGTACGCCGGGATGGATCCGGAACCGGAGTGGCCGGTGCTACCGTGACCGCCACGGCCGAATCGGGTACGGAACACAGCGCGACAACCGACGCGGACGGCCGGTACACGTTGTCCATGCTGCCCCCCGCCGATTATGTACTCGACGCCAGCGCCACCGGGTACGGCGTGGCCGAACCCCTGCAGACGCGGATCACAGCCGAAGCCCTGACCATCATCGGTGCCGACATCGACGGGTTGATACCGAACGATGCCGTGATCACCGGAACCATCACCAATTTCAGTGGCGGAACCCCGCTCACCGGCGTACAGGTCACCGCTCAAGGCCCCAACGGAGCCGGTTCGGCCATCACGGCCTCCAACGGCACCTTCCGCATACCGAACCTGGCGCCGGGCACCTACACCCTGCGCGCCCAGCTTGCCAATTATCGGGAGAACTCCATCAATCTGAATGTGGAGGCATCCCAAACCGCCGACCGGAATCTCGTGTTGAAACGGGACAACGGCCGGATCCGGGGACGGGTGACCAACCAGAACGGAACTCCCCTTGCGGTAACGGCCGAAATCCGGTTCGTGACGGGCGACCGCTCCTTCCAAGTGACCACCAACACCAGCGGCTTCTATGAAATCGGAGACATGCCTACCGGTGTGTCCTATTCGGTTGCCACCCGCGTGTTCCGCCCGGGTCATATGAATGCCGAACAGGTCCTGGCCTACCCCGACGGCGCCGAGGAAGCCGTTCTCGATCTGATCGTTACCGTGAACGACGGCCGGATCAGCGGCAATGTGGGTCGGTCGGGCGCCACGGTAACGCTGGTAAGCCAACCTGCGGGTACCGTGATCACCAGTGCCACGTCGGCCGAAGATGGTACCTACGCATTCCCGCTGTTGGCCGCCGGAACCTACCAGGTACGCGTGAGCCGGTCCGGCTTCGTGTTCAACCCGGCCGCCAGCCCCGATCTGGTATTGGGTGTGGGCGGCACGGCCACCTTCAATACGACCGCGACGGCCAATGTGGGCTCCATAGCGGTCACCGTGACCAACCAGGGGCAGCCGTTCTCCAACGTGGCGGTTTCCGTGATCAGCTCGGATGGCAGCGTGAATCGCAACCTGGTAACCGGCGCCCAGGGAACCGTCAGTCTGACCGAATTGCCGGCCGGCGTGGTCTATGCCCTAACCCCCACCCGATCCGGATACAGTTTCGAACCGACCCGTCGTGAAGTGACTGTAACGCTGAACGGTACCGCAGCGGCCACATTCCAAGGTGTACCCAACAGTTCCAGCATTGCGGGCACCATACGCAGAATCCAGGGCACGGAACCGACCCTGTTGGCGGATGCCACCGTGCGCCTGACCAACACGGCGACCGGTGCCACACAATCCATGCAGACCATCTGGAACGGGATCTTCTCCTTCCCCACCGTGAGTGCGGGCAACTACCACATCATCGCTTCCAAAAACGGGTTCACCACCGATACCCTGACGGTAGCCGTGGGCGTGGGTGAAAGCAAGACCGGGCTGTTCATCGACCTGGACCCCGCCGTCATCAACCTGCGGGGCCGGGTCACCCGACTCGGGCAACCCGTACCGAACGTGACCATCAGCGCCGTGGGTAGCACGAGCAAGTCGGTGACCACGGCATCCAACGGGTTCTTCTACATGGAAGATTACCCCATTCGGACGGGTGCGACCGACACCACCACATTCGAGGTCCGGGCGACGGTGGGCGATGTGACCCTCACCCAACTGCTCAGCGTAACGGGATCGCGCATCGGACAATGGGTGGATGCCCAGGATTTCCTCGTTCCAAGCGGTCGGATCCGGATCCGCACTTCCGACGGCGTGAATCCGCTGCCCGGAGTGCAGGTCCAGTTCGGCCGGCAAGGCGCCACACCGGCCACCACCCTCATCGGCAACACCGGCCTGTTCACGTCCGGCGACAACCTGCGCCAAGCCACCTATGTGGCCAATTTCGAGCGCATCGGCTATCTGAGGCCGGTCGCGCCGACGCTGGTGACCCTGACGACCGACACCAGCCGGGTTGAGACCACGGTGCTCATGCCGTACCGGATCACCCCGTTGACCCAGATCCTGGCCGATGAGGAAAGCGTGGTGCGCATCAGCCACGAAGCCGGATTCGTGCCCATCACCCCCACTCTGCAGTTGCACTACCGGCAAAGCTCCACACCCGGCTTCACGACGGTGGACATGACCCCCACCGAGAACGGGTTCGAAGCCCGGATTCCGGCCCTCTTCTCCATAGAACCGGTGGTTTATTTCGTGTCTGCCACACATGATGGACGGCAATACCGGTCCATCGACCGCACCATCACGCCCCTGGCCAGCGGCATCCTCAGCACGTTCCGATACACCCCGCAGATAGCCGGCCTCAACCTGCGTGTGAACGATTCATACACGCTCGAACTGGCCATATCGGACGGCTTGAACCAATCCATCCTGGATGAATTCCAATCCGGTTCGGGCACCATCACCTGGACCCTGCCCACCGGACTGGAATTGGAGAGCGGCACGGGTGCCGGCATCCGGTTCAAAGCGGTTCAGGCGGGCAACTACACCATCCGGACCGTGCTGGCGCTGAACGGAGTGGAACTCACCGGCTCCCAATCGATTACGGTCACCGATGTGCCGGTAGCGGCGATCACCCTGCGCACACCGGGCTCCCAGGTATCGAATGCGGCGGCGGCGGCCTTCAGCTACACCGCCACCGACCTGACGGGCCGCTCCCTGGCGCTGGGATCGGGGTTGGAATGGAGCGTGATTCCGAGCGTGGCCGGTACCATTTCGTCCAGCGGGGTCTTCCGTGCGGCTTCCACCTCCTATCTCGGAGAGTTCCAGGTGCAGGTGCACGATACCCGCACCGGCATCACCGAAACCACCGATCCGGTCGTACTGGCCGCATCGGTACAAGCCGACCAGAATTACACCCTGTCGGACCTGCAAGGCGTGACCCTTCGCATACCCACCCAGGCTGTGAGTGGTCCCTCTGAAATCACCCTGCGGCGGGTGAGGCCCGAATCCGTGAAACGGTACGTCATGCCCTTCGGCACGGACGATGCCTTCACCACCTCCGAAACCATCTACCGGTTCAACCTATCCACCGGTTCCTTCGTGCAGGATGTGGAACTGGAGATCCCGGTCGACGATTCCTTCCGGTTCCTCGAGGGCGACAAAGTGGTCGCCTATTTCGATCCGTTGGTGCTTTCCTGGAGAGTGCTGGATTCCCAAGTGACCGGATCGCTGTCCCGGGCCCATGCGGCGGATACCCAGCTGGAAACCTCCGTCGGCGACCTGCGCACCGTCGGTGGCCTGCGCACCATGGGACAATTCGCCGTGCTGGCCCAGAACGAACCGCTCGGGCTCAACCATGCGGCCGTACTGCCCTCACCCTTCTCGCCCGATGCCGGGCCCGTTCGGATCGGATATCTGCTGAACACGGCCTACCCACCAGCCTTGGTCAACATCCGCATCTACAATGTGAGGGGCGAATTGGTAAGGCATCTGCTGAAGGACGACCTCCAGCAACCCGGCCGCTACGGCAGTGCCAGCAGCCTGGCCGAAATCCTCTGGGACGGCCGCACCGATTCGGGCGATATGGCCCGGAACGGGCGGTATATCATAGAAATCCGCCTCAAGGACAGCGTGGCCGACCGGGTCGAATACCTGCCCGTCGTCCTCATCAAATAAGGAGCCCCATCATGAAATCCATCCCGCTTCTTCTGTTCGCAGCATTGTCGGTTCCGGCGGTACAAGCCCAGGGGCTCAGCAACCTTCCCGCATCCCACGTGGATATCGGTTTCGGCGCCAGGCCCATGGCCATGGGGGGCGCCTTCGTCGGCCTGGCCGACGACGAACATGCCGTGTACTGGAACCCCGCCGGATTGTCGGACGCCGAACACTACGTCACCTCCTTCTCGCATGCCGACCAGATGGAGTTCGTCACCTACCGGTTCATGGCCCTGGTGGCGCCCCTGCCCTGGGATCGGTTGGGAGCCGGGCTCACCGTCATCGAATCGGGCGATGACATGCTCCGCGAATTCTCCGCCCAATTGGGTGTGGGATATGGCTATGGGGATTTCCGGGCCGGCCTGGGCATCAAATACCGCCACTCCGGATTCGGTAATAACAGCTTCGATGATGGCGACTACATCGTTTTCGATCCCGATGAAATCAACGAAGGCCGCGACCGACAGGTGCGTGGCAATGGCACCGGGTTCGGAATCGATCTGGGTCTCCTGTACCGACCGAACGACCGCGTCGGCTTCGGTCTGGCCTACCGGGATGTGGCCAACACCTTCACGTGGAATTCAGAGAACAACAGCAGCACCAACCCGGCCCGAGGCGGCTATGCGGAAAACCTGCCCTCGGAACTCATCCTCGGCGCCAGTTTCAGGACGTTCGGCTCGACCACCGTGGTCGCCGATTACAAACCCGCCCTGCACGCCGACATCGATCCGGCACTCCGCGTCGGTTTCGAAACCGGATTCATGGACATCGCCTACCTACGGGGTGGTGCCGAATATCGGGTCAATTCCATCGATGATGAACGCTACACGGCCGGGGTCGGCCTGAAAACGCCGGCGGTGGCAGGCCTGCGCCTGCGGTTGGATTACGCCTACCTGATCGACCCGCTGAAACCCTCCCAGCGCATCTCCATCGCCCTCCAATTCTGACCGGGACGCCCTCATGAACATCCGCTCACTGTTTATCGCCCTGCTTGCCGTCGGTATCGGCACAACCGGCGCATTCGCCCAAACCGAAGACGAAGAAGCAAAACCCGAAATGTCGATCTGGCGTGGCGGTAACGTGGACCTGGTCTTCCGCCTCGGGTTCAACTCCTCGAGCACGTTCGGCTCTTCGGGGTACGGTGGCTTGCTGTCGCCCCGCACGCGTGCGGGTGGCGCGGCCGTCACCGGCAACCCGGCCGAACTGGCCGCCCTGCGAACCGGCGAATTCCTGTTCGACGGCAGCCTGATGCCTTCGCTCGCCAAAGGCGGATCCCTCAGCAACGAAGTGGGTTCCATGTTGGACGACGAAGTGGCCGGTGCCATGAACGACATCCTCGACGATCCGGAACAGGTCAATTTCCTGCCCGGAGGCTACCGCTCCCATACCGAATTCCGGGGTGTAGGGGGCGGCATACGCCCACCTTTCCCGTCCATCGCCTTGGCCTTGCCTTTGGGAAACCGGGCCACCCTGGCATTCGCCACCCATCAACCCATCCAAGGTCAGTTCGAATTGTTGGCCACAGGGATCAATACCCAAATCGCCCAGGAACAGGGCTCCGATGATGTGAGCATCCGGTTCGATGTGCTCATGAACATTTCCCTGGCCACCCGCATGACCCTGGACATGAACGCGTTCACCACGGCTTTGGGAGTCCGGATACTGGAAGGAAGCCCGTATGGAGACCTGGATGTCGGGTTTTCCCATTCTCGCTACCGAATGACCAGCTTCCGGAATCTGGAAGCCGACTTCACCGGCATGGTGGTGGTCAGCCGGGCCGACGAACGTTTCTTCAACAACCCGGACGACCCCAATCTGGATGCCGCCAACGGCGAAACCAACGCCCTCTACATGCGCGCACGAGGCGATTATTCGGATACTCGGAACGGCTTCTCCCTGGGGCTCACCTATCGCCCACCCACCTTCCGCTGGGTCACCGTTTCGGCCCTCTATACCCGCATGCCCACCTTCCGACTTTCCGACCCCGACGCGTATGGCGATGCCTACCTCCCGGTTTTCGTGATCGGAGACGATGTGCTCGGCGGCGATCTCAAAGTGAAGCTGGACACCCTGCAGGCGGCCAAACCCAACCTCACCACCCGGCGCGACATCAACCAACTCATCGAAGACATGACCGTGTCGTTGCCCTCCTCCTTTACCCTGGGGGCCGATTTCGCCATGGGTAGGCATACCCTCACCCTCAACTACACCAACTACCAGGGCGACCTCTCCGTCGCCTTCGGCGATTCGTACATCGGCAAACAGGCGGCACACGGCCTGGGCATAGGGGTGGATTTCCGCATGAAAGACCGGTTCACGCCCATGAGTCTGGTCTATATCCCCCTGCGGCTGCTCTACCTGGATTTCGACGGGCTCCTCATGCAGGCCTTCGGCAAACGCACCGGCTACAACAATCCGCACTACCGGTTCGGCACCAACATCATGTTCGGCGAAGGGTTGCACAGCAAGGCCGATTCCGACCTGAAAGCCACCTTGGGCATGCCTTTACCCACAGGCCTGTCCCTCACACGCACCTACATGCTGGGCGACCGCGTGAAAATGGGCTTCAGCACCGTCACCTACCCCGACCTGCTGTTCAAATACGGAGTATCGGTCGGGTTCTGAGAGGCTACCTCACACGTTGAACCGGAAGTGCAGTACGTCGCCATCCTGGACGACGTACTCCTTCCCTTCGGCGCGCAACTTGCCGTTGTCTTTGCAGGCCTGCTCGGTGCCGTATTTCACGTAATCGGCGAAGGCGATGGTCTCGGCACGGATGAATCCCCGCTCGAAATCGCTGTGGATGACGCCAGCGGCCTGGGGAGCCTTGAAACCGGCGTGGATGGTCCAGGCCCGCACCTCTTTCTCACCCGCCGTGAAATACGTGATGAGCCCCAGTTCCCGATAGGCGGCCCGGATCAGCTGGTCCAACCCGGCACTCTCGATGCCCAGGTCTTTGAGGAATTCGGCCTTCTCGGCCGGCTCCAGCTCGGCGATTTCGGCTTCTATGGCCGCGCTGAGCACCACGACCTCGCTCCCCCGTTCCAGGGCTATGGCCCGCACGGCTTCCACATACGCATTGCCGGCGCCGGTGGGCAGGTCGGCCTCGCTTACGTTGCAGGCGAACAGCACGGGCTTTTCGGTGAGCAGGAACAGGTCGGCGTACCCCTCACGCTCCTCTTCCGAGGCGGTGAAGGTGCGCACGGGGTTTCCGTTCTGCACGTGGTCGGCCAGCCGTTCGATGGCTTCCAGCTGCAGCTTGGCCAAACGGTCGTTGGTCTTGGCCTGCTTGCGCAGCTTGTCCACCCGCTTCTCGATGCTCTCCAGATCTTTGATGAGCAATTCGGAATCGATGATGGCGATGTCGCGCTTGGGATTCACCGAGCCCTCGACATGGATGATGTCGTCGTTCTCGAAACACCGCACCACATGCACGATGATGTCGGTCTCGCGGATATGCGACAGGAAGGCGTTCCCCTTCCCTTTTCCTTCCGAAGCGCCTTTCACCAACCCGGCGATGTCCACGAATTCGATGGAGGTGGGTATCACCCGCTGGGGCTTGACCAACTCGGCCAGTTTGTCCAACCGGGGGTCAGGCACCGGCACCACACCCACGTTCGGGTCGATGGTGCAGAAGGGGAAATTGGCGGCTTCGGCGCCGGCGTTGCTCAAGGCATTGAACAGGGAGGACTTGCCCACATTGGGAAGGCCTACGATTCCGCAGGTAAGACTCATGATTTCTTCGAGGGGAGGTCCAGCAAGCCCGCACCGGTCTTGTGCAGGCGGTTTTCTTTCTTGAGTTCGGTGAGTACGGCATCCAGTATGCCGTTCACGAATTTGCCGGAATTACCGGTGGAATAGGTTTTCGCCAGTTCGATGGCTTCGTTCAGGCTTACCCGGGGCGGAATGTCTTCGAATTCCAACCACTCGGTGATGGCCAAGCGCAAGATCAGACGGTCGATGAGGGCGATCCGCTCCAGATCCCAATTGGCCGTCTTCGAGCCGATGAGGGCGTCGGCGGTTTCGGACAGGCTGACCGTCTTCAGATACAGGTTCTCGCAGAAGATGCGGTCTTCTTTGGGTAAGCCCGCCGACTTGAGCTCATCCAAGCGCGGACCCATGACATGCAGCATGGCATAGGCCGGGTCCCCTTGGTCGAGGGCGTGGGCGTACAGCGTGCAAAGAGCGATTTCCCGCAACGGGCGGCGATGCATCATAAGATTCGCAAGATACGCACCCCAAGCGATTGTTCGTATCTTTGGTGCTTCGGGTCGTTAGCTCAGTTGGTTAGAGCGCCACGTTGACATCGTGGAGGTCGATGGTTCGAGTCCATTACGACCCACATCCCGAGCCAGGCGCACTTCGGTGCGCCTTTTTTTTGACCGTCCGCCCGTCGCCCATGTCCGCAACCATCTCCCTTTCCTTCCCCGACGGCTCCGTCCGTTCCTACCCCGCCGGCACCACCGGTGCCCAGCTGGCCGCGTCCATATCGCCCCGGCTCGAGCGCGAGGCCCTCTCCTACAGTTGGAACGGCGAAGTGCGCGACCTGGCCCGCCCCATCCCCGGCGACGGCCTGGTGCGCATCCACACCTGGAACGACGAAGACGGGCAGCAGACCTTCTGGCACTCCTCGGCCCACCTGATGGCCGAAGCCGTGCAGCATTTCTTCCCGGAAACCAAGTTCGCCATCGGTCCGCCCATCGCCAACGGCTTCTACTACGACATGGATTTCGGGGACCGGAAACTGACCGAAGAGGACCTGGCCCGCATCGAAACCAAGATGCTGGAGCTGGCCAGGGCCAAGAGCCGCTTCGAGCGGCGCGAGGTGCCCAAAGACGAAGCCCTGGCCTATTTCGAAGCCAAAGGCGATCCCTACAAGGTGGAACTGTTGCAAGACCTGAGCGACGGCACCATCACGTTCTATTCCCAAGGCGACTTTACCGACCTGTGCCGGGGCCCGCACCTGCCCGATACCGAGCCCATCAAGGCCGTCAAATTGCTGAGCATCGCCGGTGCCTATTGGCGGGGCGACAGCGACCGCAAACAGCTCACCCGTGTGTACGGGGTCACCTTCCCGAAAAAATCCCTGCTCGACGAGCATCTGTATCGGTTGGAGGAAGCCAAGAAGCGGGACCACAAGAAGCTGGGCAAAGAGCTGGGCCTCTTCATGTTCAACAAGATGGTGGGACGCGGCCTGCCCGTATGGTTGCCCAACGGAACCATCATCCGTCGGGAGCTGGAAGCCTTCCTTCGGGCCGAGCTCATCCGCCGCGGCTACCAGGAGGTCATCACTCCGCACATCGGGAACCTGGACCTGTACCGCACCTCCGGGCATTACCCCTACTACGCCGATTCGCAGTTCGCCCCCATCACCGTGGAAGACGAGGAATACCTCCTCAAGCCCATGAACTGCCCCCACCACCACCAGGTGTACCTCAACGAGCCCCGCAGTTACAGGGAATTGCCCATCCGCCTGGCCGAATTCGGCAGCGTGTACCGCTACGAGCAGTCGGGCGAGCTCACCGGCCTCACGCGGGTGCGTGGCTTCACCCAGGACGACGCCCATATCTATTGCCGGCAGGACCAGCTCAAGGACGAACTGAAGAACGCCATCGAGCTCACCCAGTTGGTCTTCAAGACCTTCGACATGCCCGTGAAGACCCGGCTTTCCTTCCGCGACCCGGCCGACACCTCCAAATATGCCGGTTCCGCCGAAATGTGGGATCAGGCCGAACGCGAGATCGCCGAAGTGGCCCGGGAAATGGGGTTGGACAGTTTCGTGGGCATCGGCGAGGCCGCCTTCTACGGCCCAAAATTCGATTTCATCGTGCAGGACGCCCTGGGCCGCAAATGGCAGCTCGGCACCGTGCAGGTGGATTATGTGATGCCCGAGCGCTTCGATCTGGAATATGTGGGTGCCGATAACAAGAAGCATCGGCCGGTCATCATCCACCGGGCCCCCTTCGGGTCCATGGAACGGTTCATCTCCATCCTCATCGAACATTTCGCCGGCGACTTCCCCGTCTGGCTGGCCCCCGTGCAGGTGTTGGTCATACCGGTGTCGGATCCGCACCGCGAATTGGCCGCCCAGCGGGTGGAAGAACTGAAGGCGTCGGGCATCCGGGCCGAATTGGATGGGTCCACCGACCAGATCGGAGCCAAGATCCGCAATGCCGAAACCCGCAAGATTCCCTACATGCTGGTCATCGGCGAGAAGGAAGCCGCCGACGGCAGTGTGGCGGTGCGCAGGCACAAGAAGGGAAATCTTGGAAGTGTGCCGTTTTCAGCGTTTATTAGCCGCGTTTCGGAGGAAATTTCCTCCAAAGTCAATCCCGAATAAGAACCAAGGAGCATCCTATCAACCCACGCTACAACCGCGCCCCGCAGCGCGATGAAAACCGCGAACGCATCAATGAGGAAATCACCGCGCAGAAAGTGCGGGTGATCAAGCCGAACAACGAACATGTGATCCTCGGCATCGAGGAGGCCGTCCGTTTGGCCGCCGGCATGAATCTGGACCTGGTGGAAGTGGCCCCGTTGGCCGTACCGCCCGTCTGCCGCATATTGGAATTCGGCAAATACCAGTTCGAGAAGAAGAAGCGGGAAAAAGAAGCCCGCAAGAAACAGCATACGGTCACGATCAAAGAGATCCGGTTCCGCCCGCACACCGACGACCACGACTACGAGTTCAAAATGCGCCACGCCAAGGAGTTCCTGGGCGAAGGCAACAAGGTGAAAGCCACCGTGCAATTCCGCGGGCGCGACATCATCTACTCCGAAAACGGAACCAACCTGCTCAAACGCTTCGCCGACGACCTGAAGGAATTGGGCAAAGTGGAACAACAGGCCCTGCTGGAAGGCAAACGCATGTCGGTCATCATTGCACCGAAGTAGGTTTCCGCCGTATTTTACAAGTCTATCCGTAACGCAAACTACCAGAAGGTCCCATGCCCAAGGTGAAATCGAACAGTGGTGCCAAGAAACGTTTCAAAGTGACCGGAACCGGCCGCCTGAAGCGCAAGAAGGCATTCCTGCGTCATATCCTGACGAAAAAGGATGCGAAACGGAAACGCAATCTGGGTACGTCCACCTTGGTGCATCCGGCCGACGAGGCCAACATCAAGATGCTGATTCCCTACCTCTGATCCGCATTCCGTTTCCTCAACACTTCCCGCAAACCATTAAACACGCACAAAAATGCCACGTTCCGTAAACCATGTGGCTTCCCGTCGCCGTCGCAAAAAGATCCTGGATCAAGCGAAAGGTTACTGGGGTCGGCGTAGCAACGTCTACACGGCGGCCAAAAACACCGTCGAGAAAGGGTTGCAGTACCAATACCGCGACCGTCGGGTCCGTAAGCGCGAATTCCGCGCCTTGTGGATCGCACGGATCAACGCGGGGGCACGCCTGAATGGAGTTTCGTACTCCGCCCTGATGGGAGCCATGAAATCCAAGCAGATGGAAATCAACCGCAAGGCCCTCGCCGACCTGGCCATCTTCCACCCGGAAGCCTTCAAGGCCGTCGTCGATACCGCCCTCGGGAAGTAATCCGCCTTACTTGAACCTTCGCCGGTACGTGGTGGCCTCCCGAGGTGCACGCGTACCGGTTTTTTTTTTATCCCTACCGCACCATGCGTTCCGACATCGAAGCTCTCCGATCGGAGGTGGAAGCCGCCTCCCTGGCTACGCCCGCCGAGCTGGAGGCCTACCGCCTCCGCTTCCTGGTCAAAAAATCGCCCCTTACGGAGTTGTTCTCCCGGTTGGGCTCGTTGCCGGCCGACGAACGCGCTGCGGTGGGCAAACCCCTGAACGAGCTGCGGCAATCGGCCCAAGCCCGGTACGATGCGGCCAAGGCGGTCCTGGGCAACGGTCCCGCAGGCCCGGCCAAAGCCACCGACGATTGGTCGCTCCCGCCGGCCATGCCCGCTTTGGGTTCCCTGCATCCGGTCACCCTCACGCTCGAAGAGATCAAGCAGATCTTCTTCCGTCTGGGCTTTTCCGTAGCCGACGGACCCGAACTGGAAGACGACTTCCACAATTTCACGGCCCTCAATTTCCCGCCCGAGCACCCCGCCCGGGACATGCAGGACACCTTCTTCATCCGCAAGGATGCCTCCGATCCCACGCGCGACCTGCTGCTGCGCACGCATACCTCGCCGGTGCAGATCCGCCACATGCTGGACCGCAAACCACCCATCCGGGCCATCATGCCGGGGCGCGTGTACCGCAACGAGGCCGTCAACTACAAGTCCTATTTCCTCTTCCACCAGGTGGAGGCCCTGTATGTGGACAAACACGTCACCTTCGCCGAACTGAAGGAAACCCTGGTGATGCTGGCCGAGATGGTCTTCAACCGGAAGGTGGAATACCGCATGCGTCCTTCCTTCTTCCCGTTCACCGAACCTTCTCTCGAAATGGACATCTGGTACGAGTCGCCGGGGCAACCGGGCCGCTGGATGGAGATCCTCGGTGCGGGCATGGTGCATCCCAACGTGTTGCAGGCCGCCGGCATCGACCCCGACGAATACTCCGGGTTCGCCTTGGGCATGGGCGTGGAGCGTATGGCCAAGCTGCGGTACGGCATAGACGACATCCGCCTGCTGTATGAGAACGACGTGCGTTTCCTCGAACAATTCCGCTAAGCCCGATATCCCATGCTTGTTTCCCTGAATTGGTTGAAGGAGTTGGTCCAATTGCACGGCACACCCGCCGAAATCGCCGAGCGCATCACCTTGGCCGGCCTCGAGGTCGAAGCCGTGGAGCAGGTCGGTTCGCTATTGGACGGTGTGGTGGTGGGCCATGTGCTCACCTGCGACCGCCACCCGGATGCCGACCGCCTGAGCGTGTGCACCGTGGACATCGGCGCCGAGGCGCCCGTCCGGATCGTGTGCGGAGCGCCCAACGTGGCGGCCGGGCAACGCGTGCCCGTAGCCACCGTGGGCACCGAATTGCCCGTGAAACTGCCCGACGGCAGCCCCTTGGTCATCCGCAAGTCCAAGATCCGCGGCCAGGTATCCGAAGGCATGATCTGCGCCCTGGACGAGCTCGGCCTGGGCAGCGACCACAGCGGCATCTGGGTGCTCGATACCACCGCCGCGCCGGGCACGGCCCTGGCCGAGGTGACCTCCCTGGATGTGGACCATGTGCTTGAAGTGGCCATCACGCCGAACCGGCCCGACGCCACCTGCCACCTGGGCATCGCGCGCGACCTTGCGGCCGTAGCCAATGTGCCCCTGCGCAAACCCGAACCGGCCATCGGCGACCTGCCCCCCGCCGACCCGGCCGACATCCGCATCCGCATAGAAGACGCGGACGCCTGTCCGCGGTACGTGGGCGTCGTCATCCGCAACGTGCAGGCCGTTCCCTCGCCGGAACCCGTGCGCCGTCGACTGGAAGCCATCGGGCTGCGCCCCATCAACGCCCTGGTGGACGCCACCAACCTGGTGATGCGCGAGATGGGGCAACCCTTGCATGCCTTCGACCTGGACCGCATCGCCACCCGCGAAATCGTTGTCCGTTCCTATGGGCATGAGACCCGTTTCACCACCTTGGACGGGCATGAGCGCACCGTACCAGCCGGCGGCCTGTACATCTGTGATGGGGAAACGCCCGTCGCCTTGGCCGGCGTCATGGGTGGTGCCAACTCGGAAATCCATAACGGCACCACCCAGGTGCTGCTGGAAAGCGCCTATTTCGAGCCGCGCGGCATCCGCAAGACGGCCAAGGCCGTCGGCTTGCAGACCGACGCCTCCTACCGGTTCGAACGGGGCATAGACCCTACCATGGCCCGGACAGCGGCCCTGCGCTGCGCTTCCCTCATCCGCGAGTGGATTCCCGGCGCCGAAGTGGTCTCCATCTGCGATGTGGAAGCCAAACCATTCGAGGCCAAACACATACGGCTGCGAACCTCCTTCGTGAACCGGGTATTGGGTACCCAGCTCAAAACCGCCCAGGTCGTTTCCATCCTCAAATCGCTCGAATTCGGTGTGGGCAAACCCCAGGCCGACGAGGTGGACATCACCGTGCCGCCGTTCCGCCCCGACGTGAGCCGGGAGATCGACCTGGTGGAGGAAGTGGCCCGCATCTACAACTACAACGAGATTCCCATGCCGGGGACCATCTCCTTCTCGCGGCCCACACCCCTGCCCTTCCGGGAAATCGGATTGCGCCGCATCCGTGAGGCCGCTGTCCGTCTCGGCTTCCGCGAGATGTACGGCAACTCCCTGGTACCCGAAGAACAGGCGGCTCCCTTCGCCGCCGAGCACGAACGCATCCGCGCGTTGAATCCCATCAGTCGGGACACCACCACCCTGAGGCCCGACCTGGCCCCCGGATTCCTGAAAGCCGCGGCCTTCAATTTCAACCGGGAAGCCGAACAGGTGCGTCTGTTCGAGATCGGCAACATCTTCCGCTACAACGAAAACGGGCGTTGGCATCCCGGTGTGCTCGAAGAAACCCATCTGGTGCTCGGGTTGGGCGGCCAGTGGACCTCGGCCCATTGGTCTGTGGACGATCGTCCCATCCGCCCCACCGACCTGGCCGGACTGGTGGCCGGGTTCCTCACCCACCTGGGCCTGGAATCGGCCGATCGCGACGTGCAAGGCGACCAGATCATCTACTCGATGGGGCCAGCCGAGCTGGGCCGCCTACGGACCCCGGATGCCGCCATGCGGAAAACCTTCGATCTGGACAAACCCGTGGCCTACGCCGAGTTCTCCGTGGATCGGTTGCTCGCCGCCATGGAACAGCGGCAGCATAGGGCCATGACACCCGTTCCCAAATTCCCATCGGTCAGCTACGACATCGCGGTGGTCGTACCGGCCGGTGTGAGCGCCGGTGAACTGGAGGCCACCATCCGGGCCAAAGCGGGTGCCACCCTGCGCGGCCTCACCGTTTTCGATGTGTATGAAGGAAAAGGCATTCCCGAAGGGCACAAAAGTCTGGCCTGGCGGCTCACCCTTCGTGAAGAAGCCAAAACCTTGACATCCAAGGATGTGGAAGCTATCATTTCCCGAGTCGTGTCCGCACTGGAAAACCGCCACCAAGCCCGATTACGCGTTTAGAACCGATGGACGAATCGCCGGCAGATCGCCTCATGCATCAGCTCGACGGCCTCATCGCCGAGGTGAACCGGTTGCGTGCCGAAGTGGTGAGGCTGCGCCAGGTGAACGAGGAACTGCGGGGGCGTCTGGCACATCGCATCAAGGAACCCACCTTGTTCGACACCCTGGAGGATAACGAACGCATCGCCCTTAAAGCCCGCATCCGGGACCACATCCGCCGGATCGACCAGACCCTGGGAGACCACCGATGAAACCCATCAAGGTCCAGATCCAGGGCAAACTCTTTCCGCTGCGCGTCGAGGAGGAAGACGAACCCCTCATGCATCAGATCGCTCGGTTGGTCGACGACCGCATCGAGGTGTTCCGGCGCGAACTCGTGGGCCAACCCGAACAGACCATCCTCATCATGGCGGCCTTGAGCATCGCCGAAGAATTGCAACAGGAACGGCGCGCACGCACCCAGAAGAAGGATATCGATACCCGGAAGTTGGAACAGGCCGCCGCAGTCGTGGAAAAACTCACACGTGATATCCGTGCCGAAATTTCCGATATTGAACCACGCTGACGGATTCAGCTTGGCTTGAGACTCCAACTGATATCGTAAAACATGGGAGTTCGACGTCGGCCGGCAATGACAAGCCTCGTCACTTTGTAGGAGGTAGCCAGACCCGGAAGAGCGGATTCCCACCCTGCTTACTAGGGTTGATTGTCTCAGGTCCGGGTCCGCCAGCGCTTTTTTTATATATGTCCGATACCATACGCGTCCTATTCATTGCCGACATCGTGGGCCAACCCGGCCTCGACGTCCTGCACCATCAACTGCCCGGCCTGATCCGGCACCATCAGCCTCACCTCGTAATCGCCAATGGCGAGAACGCCCACGAGGGGTTCGGCATCAACGAGGAGATCGTGCATCAGCTCTACGATTGGGGCGTGCACGTGATCACCGGGGGCAACCACTCGTTCGACAAGTGGAAGATCCTGCCCTACATGAAGACCGACCACCGCCTGTTGCGGCCGCTGAATTATCCCAAGGGCGCCAGCGGGTACGGATTCGGCATCTATGATGTCCCCGGCACCCCCTACCGCCTGGGTGTGCTCAATCTGCAGGGGCGCACGTTCCTGCCCGCCATCGACGATCCGTTCCGTGGGGCCGACTGGGCCGTGGAACGCATCCGCGAAGAGACCCCATTGGTTTTCGTGGACATGCATGCCGAAGCCACCGCCGAGAAAGCGGCCATGGCCTGGTATCTGGATGGTCGGGTGTCGGTCGTGGTGGGCACCCATACCCACGTCCCCACAAACGATGCCCGTATCCTGGAGAAAGGCACCGGCTTCATCACCGATGCCGGCATGACCGGCTCTTTCCGCAGCGTGATCGGCATGGATGTGGACCAAGCCATCCGTCGGTTCACCCTGGGTACCCCTCAGAAATACCGGGAGGCCATCGGCGACGAACGGGTGTGCGCCGTGCTGTGCGAACTGGACCCCGACAACGGAGCCTGCCTGTCCATCCAACCCGTCATCGTACCCGAATTCGAACGGCATGTCTGATCGGTTGGTCGATGCGGTGGGTCTGCACAAGGCGTATGGCACCGTGGAGGTGCTGCGCGGGGCCGATCTGAGTATCGATGCCGGCCAAACCGTAGCCGTAATGGGCGCCAGCGGCAGCGGCAAGAGCACCTTGCTGCATCTGATGGGTGCACTGGACCGACCCACATCCGGAAGCGTCCGGTTCCGGAACACCGATCTGTCCGGCCTGGATGCCGAAGGCATGGCCGGGTTCCGGAACAGGAACATCGGGTTCGTGTTCCAATTCCACCATTTGCTGCCCGAATTCACGGCCCTCGAGAACGTGATGATACCGGGTTTGATCGGTGGAACCGATTTGACCCGGTTGCGCAGGAACGCACACGACCTGCTCGACCGGTTGCAATTGGGTCATCGCCTGGACCACCGACCGGCGAAATTGTCGGGTGGGGAACAGCAACGGGTGGCCATAGCCCGGGCCTTGGTCAACGATCCCGAACTCCTGTTGGCCGACGAACCTACCGGCAACCTGGACCGCCCCAATGCCGAGGCGGTCATGCGGTTGTTGCTGGAGTTGCGCCAGGAGCGCAACCTGGCCATGGTGGTGGTCACACACGATGCCGAAATCGCATCGGCATGTCAACTCACCTATGAACTGCGGGAAGGCCGTATTTTTCCCGCTTCCCCTTCATCCTGAACGAATCCTGATCATGAGTTCCAGCTCCAAAGCCTTCCACGACCAAGTAGAAACCGATGCCATGGTGACCGGCTATGCCCGGGCCCTCGAATATTACCACCTGAACCGGACCAAGGTACTGGGTGCGGCAGCCGGCCTGGCCGGGGTGGTAGTGCTGGGTATCGGGTACACGTGGTACGCCGACGTCAAGGGCAAGGAAGCGGCCTCCGTACTGATGGCTGCCGAATTGCGATTCACCAACGGGGATTTCGCCGGCGCCCTGAACGGGGGCAACGGGGTGGTCGGCCTGGCCGACATCGTGGACCAATACGGCTCCACCGATGCGGGCAACCTGGCCCGGTACTATGCGGCCGTTAGCGCCCTACGCACGGGCGATGCCGAAACGGCATTGGCCTACATCGAGGATTTCGACAGCCCCGAAGGCATCATGGGGGTTTCGGCCATGGCCTTGCACGCCTCCTTGCTGGAAGCCGCCGGTCGCCATGCCGATGCCGTCTCCCGGTATGTGGCCGCCGCCGAAGCCGACCTGAACGAAGGTACCACACCGCTGAATCTGCTCAAGGCCGCTGAAGCCGCCCAACGTGCGGGCGATGCCGCCCGAACCCGGCAGTTGGCTCAGCGCGTGGTGGACGAGTACCCCTCCTCCACCAGCGCCAATGCCGCCAGACGGTTGCTCGGAGCCCTCTGACCAGGGCCGAACTTTTTTACCAATCGTTGCGGTTGTAAAAGCAACTTTCCACCCCTTCGGGCGTAGTAGGATAAGTGCTTTGATTCGACACAACTGATTGACCTTTGGTTTACAGCCCCCGCCCTTGACCTGGCGGGGGCTTTTTTTGTGCCGTCAGCCGCCTTATTTCCGGGGCAACCGTTCGTCCAACATGGCCGTGTGGTACACGAACGTGGCTACGATGATGGCCGTGCGTTGCAGGTCTTGCGGCAACAGGCGTTCGTAGGTATCCATGTTCGAATGGTGGGTGAATGTCGAATACTCCACCGGATCCTGGATGAACTGGAAAGCGGGCAGTCCGAGACGGTCGAAGGCCTGGTGGTCGGTACCGCCGGTGTTGCTGTAGCTGACTGTCGTGGCTTCCCATTCGCGGAAGGGCGACAACCACGTACGGAAGAGCGTGCGCAATTGCTCATTCTGCTGCAGGTAGATGCCGCGGATCTGTCCGGTACCGTTATCGATGTTGTAGTAGGCCGAGAACTTCTCGAAATCGGGACCCGGAACCACTTGGCCGCCCTCGTTTCGGCCGAAGCGGTCACCGGCGTATGCGAAGGCCCCCAGCAACCCTTGTTCCTCTCCGGACCAGAGGGCGAGGCGGATGGTACGGCGGGGTTGTACACCCAACGCTTTCAGGATGCGCATGGCCTCCATCATCACAATGGAACCGGAAGCGTTGTCCGTGGCGCCTGTACCGGTATGCCAGGAATCCAAATGGGCGCCGAGCATGACCACCTCATCCTTCAAGGCCGGATCGGTACCGGGAATTTCGGCGATCACGTTGAACGAATTGGGGCGTCTGGTGTGGAATTCGGCTTGATAATCCAGTTCCAGGGTTACCGGAATGCCGCGCTCGACCAAGCGGTACATGCGGCCGTAATGCTCGCGGGCCAGGGAGATCTGCGTGAGCGGTGTGGGGGCACCCGGCGAATAGACACGCGGACGTTCGTTCCACGGCACGCTCGGATCGGCCGGAAGCGTGGCACCGGAAACCGCTACTTGTCCGCCCCAGCCCCGATAGCTTTGGTCCAGAATGGCGGCCGGACGCTCCTGTGTGAGGAACTGGGCCCGTTCGTATGCCGCTTGGGCCCGAGCCAGGGCGGCCGCATTCGGTTGACCACCGAACTGGGTGGGAGCCAATGCCCCGCCGGCGTTGGCCAATTGCAACAGGCGGTCGGCAGTCAAGCGACGGCCGATGGGCTCCCAGGAAGGCTCGGCCTTGACAGGTTCCTCGATCAGGATGAATTTGCCGGCCAGCTGGCCTTTGTAGGCCTGAAGCTCTTCCAGGTTGTTCCCTTTCAGAATGACCACATCGCCGCGTTGGGCTCTGCGGAAACCGGGAGACCAGGCCTTCGGATAGCCGATGACGGGGAAATAGGCATAGGGCGTATTGGCATGAAGGGCGAACCGTTTGAGTTCCCACCCGTTACCGAAAGGACCCCATTCGTGGCGCGAGACATTGGCCATGCCCAGGGAGGTCATGGTTTGCATCACGTAATCGGTAGCGCGATCCAATTGGGGCGAGTTGGTCAGTCGTGGCCCGTACACGTCGGTCAACCAAAACGCATACTCCATCACTTGGGAACGCTGGAGGCCTTCCTCCTTGATGCGTTCCACCATTTCGGTATCGACCGTCGGGTTGGTGACGGATTGGGCCTGGATCGCCAAGGGCAATGCCACGGCCGTCATGAGCAGAAGAAGTTTCTTCATCAGGGATGATTTAGGTGCGAGATAGGGTTCCAAAAACGAAAATAGGGGCCAATGGCCCCTATCGTTGTAAAAATGGGTGTCGGAAATCGCCTCAGAAGGTCGGGTTGAACCTCACCCACAAGGCCGGCGGGCCGGCCAGGTCTTTGGTGTGCCAAGCCAGCTCGAACCGCAAGGCCGAAAGGTTGATACCCAAGCCGACATTCGTCTCCATCCGGTTGACCGCGAAATTGCTCAGACTATCGAACATCTTCGTGGATACCAAGGGGTCGGGATCGGTCCAACCGGCATCGAGGAACACCATGAAATTGATCTCATCCAGGTCGAATACGGCGTCCACCCATTCGTGGTAGGAATGGCGTTCGTGCTCACCCAGCCAGAGTTCGGCATTCGCCAGCACCATCGAGTTGCCTTCCATGGACTTGAACGGCATGGCCCGCATGGTGCCCATGCCTCCCAATCGGAAGAAGGCGTTGCGGGTGGGGTTGCCTACCACTTCGCCGGCCCGCAGGCGGATGCGCAAGGTGGCGCCGCGATCGATCACGAACAGGGAACGGACTTCCGCCTCGATGCGGTCGTACCCGTAATCGGATCCCAGATCGCCGAACGCCTCACCGAATTGCCCGAGCACATCGGCCGAAATCTGGAAGCGTTCGGTCAGGAACCGGTCGTCGGGGTTGAGTTGCACCCCGAATACCAGATGGTTCACCCGGGCCGAATCCTGCCCGATGAGGATGGGTTCGTTGTCGCGGTAGGTGCTTTTTTTGCCGAACATGGTATAGCGCGTGTTCCGGCTGAGATTGTGCACGTCGTCCGACCGGTAGGCCGCGGTCAGTTCCACCCATTTCGCGGGTTTGAAGTGGGTGAAGATGGCCGCACCTTGTCTGCCGTAGAAATCCATCTGGTCCCATCCTCCGAAGAAGGAGGTGATGGCGTTTTCGGACCAACCGGTACGGAATCCGTCATCCGAATCGGTGATGCGATGGTATTCCACCCCGGCTTTGAACCGCTGGCTGGGCCCGAAGAACCGTTCGGCACCGATGGTGTAGAGCCATTCCTCCCGCCCGAAGGAATATCCGATGCCGCCATAGATGCTGCCGAAATCATATTCATCCTGATGGTTCCCCCACTCCTCCTGCTGGCTGGAGATGCCCAGGTGCACCCCATCCACCCGGTTGAAGCGGATCATGGGTTTGACGGACGACATGCCTACGAAACCGGGAATCTGCCCGTAACCGGTCAGATCATTGTAGGGATGGTCCACACCGCTCAGCCGCACGATGCGGTCGCGGGTTCTGCGGACCTCCCGTGTGATCGATTCCGGACTGAACCATTCCCTAACCGGTTTCGAGAAGAGCGGGTCGTCTTCGAACGGGTCGTCCTGGTGTTGTGCGATCGCCGCGAGAGGCAACCCCAACGCCAAAATCAGGCCGAACAGGAAGCGGGATGTTGTTTGCATGTAGGAATCTCAGGCTGGTTGGTCGGTATCGGTTGACAGGGTGTTGCGGAGCACCACCATGGTCAGGTCGTCGTGCAGCGGTGTGCCGTCGGTCCATTCATCCACACGGTGGAGCAGGGCGTCCACTACGGCTTGTGCCCCGGCGGGCGCAGCCGCCCGGAGCGTGTCGAGAACCGGCGCCATACCCAGTTCCCGGCGGTCGGAGGTCATGGCCTCCACAAGGCCGTCGCTGAGCATGAGCATCACATCACCGGCCTGCCATTCGAACGCGATTTCCTTGTATGGGAAATGGGAAACGCTTCCCAGGGGCATGCCCTTGGAGATGAAGGATTCGACCGTATCCGTTGCCAAGCGATAGATCAGAATGGGCGGCATGCCGGCCCCTGCGTAGCGGATGGATCTGCCCTCGATGCGGGCGAGTGCCAGCCCCATGTACAGCATGCGCAGGTTCATGTTCTTGATGCCCTTGGACATGCGTCGGATGAGGTCCAGGTTGTCGGTACCAGCCGCGAAGGTCTGGAAATAACTTTTGGCGGTAGCCACCACCATGCCGGCTTTCAAACCGTGTCCGGTCGCATCGCCGACGGCCACGATGAGCTCGCGGTCGTCGATCGATACGAAATCGTAATAATCGCCTCCTACTTCGGTGGCCGTTCTCATATGAACCGCCACATCCAGCCCGGGGAATGCCGGTACCCGTTGTGGCAGCATGGACAACTGCAGGTCACGGGCTTCGTCGAGTTCGCGCGTCTTGCGGGAGTTGTCCGCTTCGAGCAACCGCTTCTCCAATTCCTGTTCGATGGTTTTCTCACTCAGTTCGCGGACTTCACGCAGCTTGGATTCCAACCGCCGGTTGGTTTCCGCCACACTGCGCGACAAAGACACCGACATGGTGAGCAACAGCGCCACAATGCCCACGACCGATGAGATATCGGCAGTGAAGGTTTGGATCTGGGAGATCACGTCCGACCGCACGAGCACCTGATAGATCTGCGTGAACAGGAAGATGGTCATGCCCACACCGAACACATAGGCGCCGTCTTTATTCCGCCATACGGCCATGATCAGAATTCGGACGAGCTCCACCGATGTGACGGCTGAAACCACCAGCGAGATCGCACTGAGGTTGGTGGTCGGATATTGCCACAGATAGGCGCCGAGACCCGCGAATCCGACCACGAACAGCCAGAAATGGCGTGGAAGCCGATTGTAGAACAAGGAATAGCTGAACCGGAGGAAGAACGTGATGGTCAAGGCCGTGAAGACATACTGCACCTGGATGATGCCCAGGATGTCGAGCCCGGATGTGGAGAAATTCGTCTCGTAATTCAGGTAGTTCAGTATGCCGAAACAGGCCGTGAACAGGGCGAAATACAGGTTTTCTTTCTGCTTGGCGTAGAAGAGGAAGAGCAGGAAATGGATAAGGGTGAATACGAGCAGGATACCTGAGAAGAAGAACTGGTTCATGGTCGCCTGCCGGGTCATATTGACCACATTGGTGACCTGGTGGTTCATTTCGACCAGCAGATAGCGGAAGCCGGCGTTGTAGCCGGTATCGAGGAAATATTCGGCGTTGTGGTTGCTGTATCGGACAGCCAGCACGTGTCGGCCGGGATGTTGGAACACGATGGATCGGGGACGCCGCTCCTGGAACGGAAGTTCCGTCTCGGCATCGACCGACACATGGCCGAATTGATAGAGCAACTCGCCGTTGAGGAAGATTTCCGAGGCACCGCTTTGACGTACCACATCCAATGCGAACGGAACGCCGACCAGGGAGCTGTCCACGTTCAGTGTGATCCGGAACCAACCGATACCGTTCCACTCGATCCAGGGGAAATCGCCGGCACCCAACTCGGTGCTTACCGTGGTCCAGAAACTGTCGTCGAAATCGGGGTCTGCGAAAGCGGCCGAATCGCCCGGGTGGTACTTCCAAACGTCGGTGATGTACAACGTCCGGTAGGGGTTGTCCATGTCGGCCATCGTCAACGGCACGGATTCCTCCCATTGCCAAGCCCGGGCGGGAGCCGCCAGGGCCAGCAGGAACAGGAACGCGATGACGAAGGGATGACGCTTCATGGATTCAAGGACGATCTTGGCGGATCGTCAGATCTACGACACCACCGGAACTGCGCAATTTCACGGGAATTCCACCTCCGTTGAGGGTTCCCTTCATCTGCATGGAGGTGATGTCGCCTTCGAAATTCCTGGGGCGGTTCACACGAACCTGAGACCCGTTCACATTGAGGGTGGAGCCGACCATACCCGGTATGGTCACACTCAGATTTCCACCGGTGGCATCCAGATCCAAACCGACCGCCATCTGCCGGATGTCGGCGATGATGTTGCCGGCCGTTGCGGCACCGATCACGGTTCCACGCATACCGTCGAGGTTGAGATTGCCTCCCACCGCCCGTGCGCGGGTTTCCCCATGGATTTCGGACAAATCGACGCTGCCCCCACTGGTGCGTGCGAAAAAGACCCCATCATGACGGATCCCGGTCACGTTGCCTCCGACCACCGATGCCCGAACCTCACCGACCGACCGCTCCACCCGGATATTGCCTCCGGCCACCCGAAGGTCCTGCATGCCGTTCAAACCCATCACCTCGATATTGCCTCGCGCGGTCGACAGGTTGGTCGAGGTGTTCCTCGGCACGGTCACCACGAAATGATACTGGGTGCCGCTGCTCTGCCAGGCACCCGACCGTTTGCTCTCTACCGTCGCAACCACCGTATTGTGCCGCTGATAGATCACGATGCGGACATCATCCAGTTCGCTGCCGGCCGAAAAAAAGCTGAGTCCTTTTTTGACGAATAGGTCCACACGGACGATATCGGAATCCGTGGCGCGTACCTGGATGTTGCCCTCCACCGATCGCACGGTCAGTTGGGCGCTGGGACCCGTCCTGAACTCCTCCGATTTGTAAGGTTGCCCTTGTTGGGCCGAAATGGTTGCGAACCCTCCGCCACCTGCCGAGGCAAGCAGGATGAGCAGAAGGGAAACGGTTGTGAATCGCATGGATCGGGTTCCTGAAATGGTCCTTGCCGAGGCCCTACGCCCGGCCCCGGAGGCGGTTTCGGCATTCATCCCGTACTCTGCATGGCAGCGGCGATGCCGTTGATGCTGAGGAATAGCAGATGCCGGAGCCGGGCTTTTTCGGTCTCGTCGGTAGTGGCGCTCCAACGGCGCATGAGTTCCAGTTGGCACAGATTGAGCACATCGGTGTAAGGATTCCGAAGTGCGATGGATTTCCGGATCACCGGTATGTCGGCCAGCAGTCGGTCGGTTCCCTTGATCCGCATCAACGCGCGGACCGACCCCTCATACTGATGGCGTAGCCTGGTGCTCATGGCCGCATCCAGCCGAACCGCATACCGTTCGGCCACATCGGGCCGGGCGCGGGCTATTTCCCGCTCGGCGTTGTCCACGATGGCTTTGAAGAACGGCCAACTCCGGTACCATTCCTGCAGTTTGGCCTCTCCATGACGGGCCAATACCCGTTCCAAGGGCTCCCCGATGCCATACCACCCCGGTACGTTGTACCGTACCTGGGTCCAGGCGAATACCCAAGGAATCGCCCTGAGGGAGTTGAAATCGACCTCGTTTCCGGTTTTTCGGGAAACCGGACGCGATGCGATAGGCAACCGGGAGATGTGTTCGATGGGCGTGAGTCCGGTGTACCAGGCCCAGAATCCGGGATCGTCGATCAATTTCCGGTACGCCGTCATGGATTCGGTGGCTATGGCATCCATGATCGGGTGCATGTCCGGGTCGCGGTCGCTCACCGGCTCCGCATCGGCCCGGGCGGCGGCCGTGGTCCGGAGTACCGCATGGATCACCTGCTCCAGGTGCCGATGCGCGATGGCTTCGTTCGCATAGCGGAACGATATGACCTCGCCCTGTTCCGTGAACCGGATTCTGCCGTTGTGGCACGATTTCGGCAATGCGGTGACGGCCTGATTGGCACGCCCCCCTCCCCGGCCCACGGTACCACCGCGGCCGTGGAAGAGCCGGATCTCCACACCCTGGCGCTGACTCGTCTCCGCCAGGGATTTCTGAGCTTTGTGAAGGGCCCAGTTGGCCATCCAATAACCGCCATCCTTGTTGGAATCGGAGTAGCCGAGCATGATTTCCTGAAATCCGCCCCGAGCATCGATATGGGCGCGATACACCGGATTCGTGTACAGGGCTTCCATCAACGAACCGCTGTTCTCCAGGTCCTCGATGGTTTCGAAAAGAGGGACCACATCGATCTGATGGGAAGCCAACCCGCACTCCTTGGCCAACAACAGGCATTCGAGCACATGGCTCACCTCGTGGGTCATACTGATGATGCAACTGCCGATGCAGGCCGGATCCCTATGCAAGGCGTCGGCCACGGCACGGAAGGTATCCAGCACTTCCGTGGTCATGGGTGCCAACCCCCGGTAACCGGCCACCAAGGGCCTGGGGTTGCGGAGTTCCATCTCGAGCACCCGGCGTTTCTCCGACTCGGGCAAGGTCGCGTAATCGGCCGTCACACCGGCCACGGCCAGCAGATCGCGCACCGCTTCACCGTACACATTCGAATGCTGGCGGACGTCGATGGCGGCCAGATGGAAGCCGAAGGTGGCGGCCAGCACCCGCGCCCGGAACAAGGACCCATGATCGGCGATGTCGCTGAGGCCGGCCTGGCGCAGGGTCTCGCAGATCAGGTCCAGATCGGCCCGGTATGCGTCTATGGTATAGGTGTGGTCGGGTTGGGAACGAGCCGCCTCGAGCTTCCTGATGATGACGTTCGCGAACAGACGGAAGGGTTCGTTGGCATAGATGTGCCGGATATCGTCGGCGATATCGGACGCCTCCACTTCCCGCATCACATGGTTCCTGAAGGATTCCGGCACGCGGATCCGGCGGTCCGACATGCTCAATTCCCGGCGGATGCCTTGCATTTCGCGCAGGTGGCCGGCCAGGGCGGCCTGCCGATGCGCGGCCAGGGCCGAACGGGTGAGTTCGGCCGTGACGAACGGATTGCCGTCGCGGTCGCCACCGATCCAGCTCCGGTACCGCAGGAAAGCCGGCAGATCGGCCGAACGACCGTATGCCGCTTCCAACGCATCGTGCAAGTCACGATGCAGGGCCGGCACCGCTTCCCAAATGGAGGAGGTGAGGAAATACAACCCATGTCTGATCTCGTCATCCACGGTGATGCGGGCCGCACGCACGTCGTCGGTGTTGAGCAAGACCAACACTTCATTGAAAATGCCCTGCACCAACCGCGAGCGTTCGGCTACCGACACCCGCTCGTGCTGCAGACGGTCGAGCCGGAGGGCGATCTCGCGCTGCACCTGCAATACGCTGCGGCGGCGGGCTTCGGTGGGGTGTGCGGTGAGCGTGGGTTGCACATCGGCCTGGCCGATGACCTCCATCACCTCGTCGAATCCGAGGCCGAGCTCGGCCATGCGGAGCACGGCATCGGCCAACGACTCGGGCCGGGGTGTGGCTTCCGTGGCATGGACGGTCCGTTCGCGGTTGATGCGCACGATCTCCTGCTGCTCCGCCTTGTTGATCAGATGGAAGAAGGTGGTGAACGCCCGCAGCAACCACTCGAGCTGGTCGGCATCCAAGGTGGCTATTTCGTCTGCCACGCGGTCGGCATGTGCGGCCGACCCCGTGCGGCCCCATTCCTTGCAGGCCAGCCGCAACCGTTCGATGCGGTCCAATTCCTGTTGGCCGGCCTGGCGGCGGACCGCTTCGCCCAGCAACGATCCTAGCAGATTGACCATCCGGCTCAATTCAGGCGAAATTCCTTCACCTTCCGCCTCGATATTCAAGCCTTCCCAACGTTTCATGCTCCGGTCGCTCCCTGGTTATTCCCTACATTTGGGGTTGTAAAAGCCGGTCGAAAATACACCTCTCCCCTATGGCGACCAAACCCGCGGCCACCCTTCGGAGGCTGCTGATCCTGTTGTTGATGATCCCCCCGGTGCTGGTGGCGCAACCCCGTAAAGTAGGCGTGGTGCTCAGCGGAGGGGGGTCCAGAGGACTGGCGCATATCGGTGTGCTGAAGGTGTTGGAAGAAGCCGGCATACCGATCGACATCGTGACCGGCACCAGTTTCGGGGCCATCGTGGGTGGCTTGTACGCCTCGGGGTATTCGGCCGCGCAACTCGAGCGGATCGCCCTGGGCACCGATTGGGACCGCTTGTTCACCGACCACCCCAACCGGCGCTACATCCCCATCGTGCAGAAGTCGGAAGATGCCAAATACATGCTGTCGTTCCCGCTCAACGGTACGCAGGTGGGGCTGCCGGGCGGCATGGTGGGTGGGCACGAAGCCATCAAATACCTCTCCCGCCTGACGGCCCACGTGCATCACATCACCGATTTCCAACAATTGCCCATCGCGTTCGCCTGTGTGGCAACCGATCTGGAAACCGGCGAGGCCTGGGTAATCCGCAGCGGCAACCTGGCCGAAGCCATCCGGGCCAGCCTCACCCTACCCAGCATCTTCGAACCCATGCAGGTAGGCAACCGCCGTGCCCTGGACGGCGGCATCGCCCGCAACCTGCCCGTGGTGGACGCCATCGACCTGGGTGCCGATTTCATCATCGCGGTGGATGTGTCCAGCGACATCGTGCCGGCCGATTCCATCAACGGGATCTTCGATGTGCTCAACCAGACCGTCAGCTATCAGATCCTGCGGACCACGGCCGCCCAGCGCGAACTGGCCGATGTGCTGCTGCTTCCGCAACTGGGATATACCGGCATGATGGATTTCGACCGGGCCGAGGCCATCATCGCCCAGGGCGAGGCCAGTGCCCGCGCCATCCTCCCCCGGTTGCAGGCCTTGGCCGCCCAGCTTCGCCGCGAACGGGGCACGGCCACCCCACGCGACAGCATACCGCTCGTATCGGGGCCGTACCGCATAACCGGAATCGATTTCCAGGGCGCCCAGACAACCGATACCCGCACGCTCGAATCCGAACTGCGTGTGCAGCTACCCCTCGGAGAGGCCGCCACCCTGCACGATCTGGACCTGGCCGCCGACCGCCTCTACAGTCTCGAGTTCTTTCAGTCGGTCCGGTACGAACTCGTGCCCGATTCCGCCGGCGGTTACCGGGTCGTGTTCGGCCTCAAGGAACGCGTGCAAGACCGCCTGCGCGTCGGGTTGCGATACGACACCCGCGACCGCGCGGCCCTGCTCTTCAACGCCACCTACCGTAACCTGTGGCAACCCTCGTCCACCTTGCGGGCCAGCGTGCGCCTGGGCGACCAAACCGGGTTCGATGCCCAGTATTTCGCCTATGTGGGCGGTCGCGACAAACTGGGGTACAGCACACGGGTAGGGTACGAACGGCGCGAGAACGACCTGTATGCCGGCAACCGGGCGGCCGCCACCCTCACGACCGACGCCTTCCTGTTGGAGGGATGGGTGGGCCCACTGCTCACCTCCACCCTGCTTTCGGGTGTCGGCTTCCGGGAGGAAATCACCGATTCGCGCGTGGTATCGGGCTCTTTCACGGGGGCGGGCAGGCGGCAGGTGCTGCACAACCCGTTCGCGTTCCTCATCATAGACACCGCCGACGACGCCTACTATCCCACAACGGGCACGCAATTGAACCTGCGCTCCGACATGGTGAATCCCTTTTCCGATGCTCCATTTTCCAGGCATCAGGGCACCTGGCGCAATTTCATCCCCATCAACGAACAACTCACCTTGCACCTGAACCTGAGCGCCTACCACAGTATCGGTACGGTGCCGGTAGGCCGACGCCTGTTCTGGGGCGATTACCCCGAGGTGGTGGGATTCACGCCCGACCGGTTCTCGGGGGCATCCATGCGGTTGATCCAATTGGGTGCGCAGATCCGCATGGCTCCCGACCAATTCCTCACGTTGAAGGGCAATCTGATATCGGAACATGCCATCTGGGAGACCGATCTGACCCGCTTCCCGCTGGAACGCGGTTTCGGAGCGGCGTTCGGTACCCGCACCATCCTGGGTCCGGCCGAGGTGGTGCTCATGGGCAACAGCACCGACCGCGCGCCCATCGTGTACCTATCGATCGGCTATCGGTTCTGAAACCGGCCGTACCTGCGCCAAAGCCTGGGCCATGAACCGGGGGAAGAAGGTGTCGTGGGTGCGGGCCAGGTAGTCGGGGTCGCGCAGGCGCGAAATGGTGTCGGCGTATTTGTCGGCGCCGTGCTTGTCCACGATGCCGGCTTTCTGCGCCGGTTGCGTGAAATGCACCAGCATGCCGTCGGGGTCGGCTTCGGGATGGAATTGGGTACCCACGATCTCGTCGCTCACCCGCATGGCCATGACCGCACGCTCCAATGGCACATGCGGCCGGTCTTTCTCAATGGCCAACACGGTGGCCGGGTCGCGCGGACGCAATACCTGCCATTCGCGGAAATCGGCCGCCCAGAACGGGTCCGGCAGGGCCGAGAACAAGGGGTCGGCCACCCCTTCATCGGTCAGATGCACCGGCAGTATGCCGAACGACCCCGATTTGCGGGGCTCCACGTCCGCCAGCCCGAAATGCCGGGCCATGAGCTGGAAGGAGTGGCAGATGGCCAGAAAAGCCTTCTTCCGCTCATGCCGGAGGTTGTGCTCCCGAACCGAGTCGAGCAGGTCGAAGTAGGCCGCCTCCCAAGCTTCCCCTTCCCCATCGAAGGGACTTCCGGGTCCGCCCGACGATATGTAGATGTCGAATTCCGTGCCGGGAACGTCCATCTTCCCCCGAATATCGAACTCGGTAGCGGTGAACCCGGCGGATTTCAGATGCTGGCGGATGCAGCGTATGCCTTGGTTGGGCGTACCCTTGTACAGGTCGAGCAAGGCCACCCGAACCGGAGCCTGGGAATCAGCGGACATATCTCAGTATGAAAACAGGTAACGAGCCGCCACCGGCGGTCACGTTGGCCAGGTTGGAGGTGGAGGTGCGCACCAGGCAACCTCCCATCAACGGACCGTTCAGGTAGGGATCCAGATCCACCACGGTGGGCACCTCGCTCCAGCCGTCGGCGGTTTTCATGAGGAAGGGCTCTTTGGAGATGTCCACCACCTCCTGCACTACCGCACCGTGGCGCACCCCGTCCTGGATGGCATCGGCCCAGGCGGCATCGTCCACGGCGAACCCGAGTACCACGCCCTTGCCGCCGTATTCGTCGTTGGGTTTGATGACGAAGCGGTCGCGATGCTTGTACACGTAGGGCAACAGGTCGATGGTCTGCCCCATGTACAAGGTGCGCATGTCGCGCAGGCGGCGGGTCCAGGGTATGTGCGTGCGGATGGTCTGCAGCTCCAGCGTGTTCAGGATGCTGGTGTATTTGGGATCGGTAAGGAAGGCGAACAGGGCTTTCTTGTGCACCAGTTTGGTGCGGAAGCTGTTCAGATAGCAGGTTTTCTGGGCCCGGTAGCCGGCTTCGTAAGCCTGGCATTGGTCGCGGATGCCCAGAAACTCGTTCATGAGCAGGCGCCGGTACAGGATGTCGATCTTGCGCCCGTTGGCGTAGATCCAGCCGTCGCGGCACTCGAGCTCGCGCGGGTCGCATACTTCGCAGGGGTAGCCCAGCCGCTGCAGGTAGTCCCGGATGATGTGGAATTCGTGGATGGTGGGAATGTCCTGGAAATCCACGATGGCGAAGGCCGGTTTCTCCGCCTTGCCCTCGAATTCCTCGTGGTAGGTGCGCAGCAAACCTTGGATGAGATGCTCCAGGGGCGAGACGAACCGCACCGGGTATTCGCGTTCGAACGCCTTGAAGACGGGTAGCTCCCGGTACACCTCCGACAGCAGATGGGTGTACCCGATGCCGGCCGGACTCTCCGCATTCAGTTCCACGAACTTGAAGGAGTTCGGCGTGAGGAAGGCGTCCATGCGTGCCGTGGCCGACAAGCGGATCACGTTGGTCGGGATCGAAGCCCACTCGATCTCCTCGGGCGTGAGTCCCAATTCGTCCAGGGCTTCCTGGGTATTGAAAAAGGCCGCCGCGATCTTCAGAATGGCCTGGCGGATCAGATACACGGTATCCTGGATGTCGCCGTAATCGCTTTCGGCCAGAAAAGCCGGCCTCAGGGAATGGGCCAGTGGCCGGTCGCCGAACAGGAGCTTGCGCTCGTGTTGGAGGTGGTGCAACAGGCCGAGTTGCTCTTCCGCGGCTCCGAGGTCGGCCTCGATCAACCGGTGGTAGCGGTCGATGACGGGCCGAAGGTTACGCATGCGGCTCCAGGGCTCCGTTGGCGGTGAAGGGGCGCTCCTTGCGCGCTTCCAAGGCTTTCTTCACGGCGAACTCGCCCATGGTTTTCACGATCCAGTCGAAATTCTCCGATCCCACGCTGTGGTAGTCGGCATCGGGTGCCGGATTCATGAAATCGATGGCATAGGGTATTCCGCCACGTACGGCGAATTCCACGGTGTTCATGTCGTACCCCAGGGCATTGCACAGGGCCAGCACGTCGGTCGTCAGCTTTTTCTTCATCTTGGCCGGAATGGGCAGGCCGTTCACGCTGGAATACCGCTCGTGGTGGGCGGCCACCGGGTTGTAGCGCATCACGTGCACGTGCTTGCGGCCGATGCCGTAACAGCGGTAATAGTCGTCGAAATCGATGTTTTCCTGGAGCATCATGCAGTCGGTGCCCGAGGCGTCGTAGGCGGCGAAGAATTCCTCGGGCGTGTTCACGCGGGTCACTCCCCGCCATCCGCCACCGTCATGGGGTTTCAGGAAGGCCGGAAACCCGATGTAGGCGAAAATGGCGCTCCAATCGATGGGATATTTCAGGTTTCTGAAACTGGTGGCCTGGGTGTTCGGCGGATGTTCCTTGTGCGGCAGGATGACGGTGCGCGGCACGGCCACTCCCACCTGCTCGGCGATCACGTTGTCGATGAATTTGTCGTCGGCGCTCCACCAGAACGGGTTGTTGATGATGTAGGTACCCTTGAGGGCCGCCCATTTCAAATAGGATCTGTAGAAGGGCACTTCGTGGGAGATGCGGTCGATGAGCACCGCATAGCCGGGGTCGCCGTCCTGCCGCACGTGGTCGATCGAGACGAACTCGGCCAACACGCCTTTTCCGCTATGGACCTGGTTGATGTGGTGCACCAAGGCGTCGGGGAAGGTGGTTTCCATACCCCGGATGATTCCGATTTTCTTCATAGGTGTTTGCGGATCATGGCCCGCCACCACGGCCAATCGTGGGCGGTACCGTCTTTCCATTCGTCGAGCTGATGCAGGATGCCCTTGGCGCCGAGCTTGGCGCTCATGTCCCAGGCGGCGTCGCGGCAGATGTCGTTCTCGCCGGTCACCAGGCGGATGTCCAGGCGGCGCAAGGCCTCCAGATGGAAATGGTCCCGCAGGCCGGGCACGTAATCCACCGGGTTGTTGAAATACACGTTGTCGTCGTAGAACCCGTCCAGGAACCCGCGGATGTCGTATTTGCCGGCCATGGCGATGAGCTTGCCGAACTTGTGCGGTTGCTGGAAAGCGGCGTTGAAGGCGTGGTAAGCCCCGAAACTGGCCCCCGTGGTGATCAGGTAGCGGTTCGGGTTGTGCATGTGGATGTAAGGCACCACTTCCTCGTGGATGTAGGCCATGTACTGCCGGTGCCGCACGATGCGCACATAGGGGTCGGCACCCTTGTTGTACAGGCTCTCCTTGTCCACCGAGTCCACACAGAAGAACTGGTTGTAGCCGGCGCCGATCTTGTCGGCCACGGCATCCATCATGCCGAAATCCTCCCATTCATGAAACCGCCCCATGCTGGATGGAAAGACGAGCACGGGTGTGCCGCCGTGCCCGAACACCAGCAGCTCCATGTCGCGGCCCAACGAGGGGCTCCACCAACGGGTGTAATGGCGGTTCACACGGTCACCGGTTCACGTAGGTGTAGAAGGTTTGCGGAGAGATGACGGGCGGCAGCATGGTGTAGCGCACCCACTCGTTCTGCACGAAGAACAACCGGGGTACCGAACTGGTGAGTTTGGTCACTTCGGAGGTCGGGTACAGGGTGATGGGGAAATCGGCGCGGAATACCGTGCGGAATTGGGCCAGCTCCGGCTCCGACCCGAAGGTGATGCCGACGATCTCGTCCACGATGCCCGATTCCTGGTAGGCTTTCACGTTCTCGAGGGCGTCCCAGCAGTGCGGGCAGGTGAGCGAGAACACGAAAACCAGGTATTTCTTGGTGGGATCGGCCGTGAGGAAGGGCGCCAAGGGCGTATCGGCCACTTTTTGGCCCGAAAAATCGAAGCGGTCTCCGGGGTTGATGTTCTGCTCCACACCGGCGGAGGATCCCGGCGCGGTGACCACCGAGGTCTTGCCGGACATGAGCCCGGCGCCCACGGCCACCACGCCCACGAGCATCCAGGCCCAGGGCTGGGTCTTGCCTTCCTTGTAATCGAGGCGCCAGACGGCCCCGGCGATCACCAGCAGGATGATGTTCCGCACGATGACGATGAGCGGGCTGGAATCCAGGAAGGAGACCGCGCCGAAGCAGCCGCAATCTTCCACGCCTTTCACCAACCACCCATACAGGTACATGCTGGTGAGCACCACCAAGGTGCCTACCGCAACCATGCCCAGGCGCTTGGTCATCACCTGCAGCACCAACGCGGCCCCCAAGGCCATTTCGAACGTGGGAATGAAGAGAGCCAGACTCTCCATGAAGCTTGGCAGGTCGAAACGGTCCACGGTGGCCAGGAAGGCCGCCGTGTCCATCATTTTGTTGTATCCGGAAAAAATGAACAACCCACCGAGCAGGAGCGACAGCAGGAATGCGAGACGTTGGTGTTTCATGTCGCGAAAATACCCATTTTCATTCCATGATTTCCTTCCGAAAAATGGGGCTCGGCATCTTGACGGTGCTCGTTGCGGCCGCCGCGGCCATAGGCCAGACCGTCTCCCCTTCGCGCGCGCCCGGCTTCCATGCCGAACCCTTCGACCTCACGCTCACCCCTTCGGTGCCGGGCGCCGTGGTGCATTACACGCTCGACGGCACCACCCCGCATGCCGGCTCTCCGGTGGCCATGGGCACCATCCGGGTGGAGAACACCGCCGTACTGAGATACGCCACCATTCCGACCAACCACAACGTGCGGGCCGACGAGGCCTGGCGCGCACCCCAGGGGCACACCTTCCGCGGCCTGGCCCTCCGCGCCCGGGCCCGCAACACCGACGGCAGCTGGGGTCCCACGGCCTCCTTCAGCTACTTCATCGATGCGGCCGGGCACCAACGGTATGCCGGCCATCCGGTGGTCTCCATCATCACCGAACCCGACCACTTCTTCTCGGCCGACTCGGGCATCTATGTGCCGGGCCGCTGCGTGTCCAACTCCAACCTGAGCTGCAATTATTTCTATTGGGATGGGGAAGCCGGTGAACGCCAGGTCCATGTGGAATTCTTCGAAACCGACGGCAGCCTGGCCTTCGCCCAGAACGCGGGGGTACGGCTGCATGGGAACACCACGGTGTCGCGGCCGGTCAAGTCCATGCGGTTGTATGGGCGGGCCATCGAGGGGTCGCCCAACCGTTTCACCCATCAGATCTTCAAAGACAAACCGGTAACCGAGTACCGGCGCTTCATGCTGCGCAACTCGGGCAACGACTGGGACCAGAGTTACCTGCGCGACGCCTTCCAGCAGACCCTCATCCACGACCTGCACCCGGGCGTGCAGCGGTACCGGCCGGCCGTGGTCTTCCTGAACGGGGAGTATTGGGGCATCCACAACCTGCGCGACCGCTACGACGACCATTATCTGGGCACCAACTTCGGCGTGGATCGGAACAACATCGTCATCCTCGAGAACAACGCCCTGCTCGATGAGGGCGATGCCGGCGACGAGGCCCACTACCAGCAACTCATCCAATTGGTGAGCCAGCAGGATCCGGCCGATGCGGGCGTCTGGGCCCAGATCGTGCAACGCATGGACCCCTGGGATTTCGCCGATTTCATGCTGGCGCATATCCATTTCCGCAACACCGACTGGCCCGGCAACAACGTGCGGTTCTGGCGGGTGAAAAAGACCTACGACCCGAACACCTCCAACCGGTTCGACGACGGACGCTGGCGTTGGCTCGTATTCGACAGCGACTTCGGTTACGACCTGCAGTTCGACTACGTGCCCGGCCTCAACCAGGGCTGGAACCACAACACCCTGGCGTTCGCCTTGGATGCGAACGGCCCGAGCTGGCCCAATCCCGAATGGAGCACCCGCCTGTTGCGGCGGTTGCTGCGCAATCCCGAATTCAAGCGGGCCTTCATCACCCGGTATGCCGCCCAGCTCGACGTGCGGTTCGCACCGGAGCGCGTGGTGTCGGTACTCGATTCGCTGGCCGGCCGCATCCGTCCCCTCATGCCCGAGCACATCGCCCGTTGGGGCGGCAACGAAAGCATGCCCGAATGGGAAGGCCATATCGACCGCCTGCGCACCTTCGGCACCAACCGGGCCGCCGCCCAACGCGCCCACCTGAGCGCCGTCTTCCCCGAGCACCCACGTTGGCACGAAGTGACGGTGGAGGTGGTGGAACAATCCATACCGACAACACAGCTGCATGACGGCGAATGGGATTTCCTCCGCTTGCACATCGGCGGTGAAACCATCCGCAGCAACCGCACCTTCCTGGTTCCCGAAGGCCTCGATTGGCAGATCGACGCCGGGTACACCCTACCTCCCGAATCCATGATATCCTATCACTGGGAAGTGGACGGGGTGAGCCACAACACCGGTACCCGATTCGAGCACCGCATCACCAAACCCACCCGGATCCGGCTCACTGCCGTCATCGACAGTTCAGTGGATGAGGAACCCCATCAATCGCCCCGGGAAACCGCCTTGCTGGCGCCCTGGCCGAATCCGTTCAATCCGTCTTCGGTGGTCAGATATCAGTTGACAGCGGACAGCCAAATCCGGCTGAGCGTGCACGACCTGCTGGGTCGGGATGTGGCCTTGCTGGTGGATGGCACCATGCCGGCCGGCACCCACAGCGCCACCTTCGACGGCAGCGGCCTGGCCAGCGGCATCTATGTGGTGCGGCTGGAAGCCGGGGGCGAGGTATTCAGCCGGCGGATGACGTTGATGAAATGAAGAAATGTTGAATGTTGAATGTTGAAAAGAGGAGATCGCGGAAACCGGGACTTCTTTCGCATGTCCTGATCGGGCTGGTGCTGCTGATTGCGCCCCCGGATCGGGGTGTGGTGGAACGAGTGGTTGACGGCGACACCTTTGTGCTGCTGTCGGGCGAGCGGGTGCGGCTCATCGGCGTGGATACGCCAGAGACGGTTCATCCGACAAGAGGTGAGCAACCATACGGTCGCCAGGCTTCCGATTTTGCCAAGCAATTACTTGAAGGTCAACGTGTGCGCCTCGAATACGACGTGCAGCCGACCGACCGATACGGGCGCCTGCTGGCCTATGTCTATCTGGACGATGGCCGTTTTGTGAATGCTGAACTGGTGCGGCTTGGCTATGCACAGGTCTCCACATACCCGCCGAATGTGCGGCATGTGGAGACGTTTGTGGAGTTGCAACGGAAAGCGCGAGCTGAAGGTCGCGGGTTATGGGCTAACGCCCCCGCAGAAGGCCCAAACCGTCCCCTGGCACCGGCCCAGGCTGGCACTGTATGGATAAACCCGAGTGGCGAAACCTTCCATCTACGAACCTGCCGCTATGTGACGGAGCGTTCTAGCGAAATCCCCCGCGCCGAACTAGGCAGCCGCCATCGCGCCTGCCGCGTCTGCCGACCTTGATGGGTCTTTGGGACTTTGGGACTTCTTCCCTTACCCCTTGTCTCTTACCCCTTGTCTCTTCAGATCACCATGCCATCTTTCAGCACGGCCCCCTTCTGCACCACCACGATGCCGTCCACCACGGAGTATTGGTCGTAGTGGCCGTCGGTCAGGTGCGAGCCTCCGTTGATGCGCACGTCGTGCCCGATGCGGCAGTTCTTGTCCACGATGCAGTTGTTGATGTAGCACCGCTGCCCGATGCCCAAGGGCGGTACGGTGTTCTTGTACTCGAGCTCGGCCAGGGTCGGGTAGTAGTCGTTCCCCATCAATATGGTGTTGGCTACGGTGGTGCCCCGCCCGATGCGCGACCGCACGCCGATCACGCTGTGCTCGATGCGGCTGGCTTCCAATATGCACCCCTCGGCTACCACGGTGCGCTCCAGGGTGGTGCCGCTGATCTTGCTGGGTGGCAACTGCCTCGGACGCGTGAAGATGAGTTTGCCTTCGTTGAACAGGTCGAAGGGCGGTAGTTCCCGCGTGAGGTCCAACACGGCCTCGAAGAAGGATTTGATGGTTCCGATGTCGGTCCAGTAACCATCATACAAATGGCTGGCCACCCGGTAGTCGCTCTCGATGGCGAAGGGAATGATCTGCTTGCCGAAATCGTCGGCATCGGGGTATTTGGCCAACAACTCGTTGAGGGCCTTCCGGTTGAAGATGTAGATGCCCATGCTGGCCTGGTAGATGCGCCCCTGGGCTTTCAGCTCGTTGGGCACTTCGCTCACCCAGTCGCCCAGCACGTCGGCGGCGGGTTTTTCGATGAACCGCCGGATCTCCCCGTCCGGACCGGTCTGCATGATGCCGAAGCCGGTGGCGTCGGCCGCGGTTACGGGTATGGTGGCGATGGTGAGCTGGGCACCCGACTTGATGTGCGTGGCCATCATTTCCCGGTAATCCATCTGGTAGAGTTGGTCGCCCGACAGGATGAGGGCGTATTCATACTCGTTGTTCTCCAGATGCATGAAACTGCGCCGGACGGCATCGGCCGTGCCCTGGAACCAGTTCTGGGAGGTGGGGGTCTGCTCGGCGGCCAGGATGTCCACGAACCCGCGCCGGGTGAAGATGTCGAAGTGATAGGTGTTCTTGATGTGCCGGTTCAGCGAGGCCGAGTTGAACTGGGTGAGCACATAGATGCGCCGCACATCGCTGTGCAGGCAATTGGAGATGGGGATGTCCACCAGGCGGTATTTGCCGCCGATGGGCACCGCCGGCTTGGACCGGCTTTTGGTGAGGGGGAAGAGCCGGGAACCGGCGCCTCCGCCGAGGATGACTGCGATGGTGGAGTCGTTCATGTGCGACATAAGGATCGGTACAAGTCTATGTATGCGGTGGCGGACCGGTCCCAGGAGAAATCCTGGGCCATGGCCCGTTTGCGGAGTTTGGCCATGGCGGAGGCGTCCTCATACAGGTCGTAAGCCCTGCCCATGGCGTGCAGGGCGTCTTCCAGACTGAAATGGGTGAAACGGATGCCGTTGCCGCCCTCTTCCCCGATATCGACCACGGTATCGTGCAGGCCGCCCACGTCCCGCACGATGGGGATGGTGCCGTAGCGCAGGGCGTACATCTGGTTCAGGCCGCAGGGCTCCACCCGCGAGGGCATGAGCAGGAAATCGGCACCGGCGTACATCTGGTGCGACAAGCGCTCGTTGTACTGCAGGCTGGCGTCGAAGTACCCCACATGGGCCCGGCTCATGTGGCTCAATCGGTGGTGCAACTCGGGGTCGCCCGTACCCAGCACGATCGCGTTTGCCTTGCCTTCGTGTTCCGCCAGGAACGTCCCGATGAGGTCGGGCAGCAGGTCGGCCCCTTTCTCCCGCACCAACCGCCCGATGAACACGAAGGTGGGCAGGCCCGGATCCAACGCGAACTCCTTGCAGAGCGCTTTCTTGTTGGCCGCCTTGCCCTTGGCCAGGTTCTTGGCACCGAACCGCTCGGCAATGAGCGGATCGGTTTCCGGGTTCCAGATCTCGGTGTCGATCCCGTTCAGGATGCCGCTTCCCTTGCCCCATTCGGCCCGGATCAGATGCTCCAACCCGTTGGCCCCCTGGGTGAGTTCCTTCAGGTACGTGGGCGATACGGTGGTGAATTTCCAGCAGGTCCTCAGACCGCACGAAAGGGCGTTGAACCGGCCGCCCCAATCCAGCAAACCCGCTTTTTCGGGATGGAACCAGGGCAGGGCGAAGCGCTTGCCCAGATCGTACTCCCCGTGGTACTCGCCGTTGTGCAGGGTGAGCACGGTGGGTATGCCCACCAAGGCCTCGTACTCGGGGCAGGCCGTCATGAGGAAGGGAATGAGGGCGGCATGATGGTCGTGCGCGTGGATGAGGTCGGGTTTGCGCTCGAAACTGCGTACCCATTCCAACACGGCGATCTGGAAGGCGGCCCAGCGTTCGAAATCGTCGGCATGCCCGTAGATGGCGCTGCGGTCCAACAGGCCGGGTATGTCCACCAGGTACAGGGGAAATCCGAGCGCGTCGGTCTCCTCCCGCAGGATGCGGTACTCGAACCAGGAACCACCCAGGCGGGCGAACCCGCGGTGGACCACCTCGAACCGGTGCTGTTCCACGAACGGGGTGCGGTAGGCGGGCATCACCACCCAGCTATCCACACCGGATTGGCGCTGGTAACGGGGCAAGGAACCGACCACGTCGGCCAGGCCGCCGGCTTTGGCCACCGGATAACATTCGGCGCTTATGTGAAGAATGTGCATTTTACAAGCTACTCCCCGCCCTACCTTCGGTCAACTCAAAAAGGACATTACATGCACATCTTGCGGGTAAACGGCGTCACCAAACGGTTCGGCGCCTTCACAGCGGTCGACAACGTCGGTTTCGAGGTGGAGACGGGCCGCATTTTCGGCATCCTGGGCCCCAACGGCGCCGGAAAAACCACCACCATCCGGATGATGAACTACATCACCATCCCCGATGAGGGCGAGATCACGATCCATGGCAAACCGGTGGGCCCGGCCACCCAACCCCTCATCGGCTACCTGCCCGAGGAACGCGGCCTGTACAAGAAGATGAAGGTGGGCGAACACCTGGTCTATCTGGCCCGCCTCAAGGGGCTGAGCGAAACGCAGGCCAAAGACCGCCTCCGCTATTGGCTGGAACGGTTCGAAGCGCTCGATTGGATCAAAAAAGAAGTGGGCGAACTCTCCAAAGGCATGCAGCAGAAGGTGCAGTTCATCGCCACCATCGTGCACGATCCCGACCTGTACATCTTCGACGAACCCTTCAGCGGGCTCGATCCCATCAATTCGGAACTGCTGAAAACCGTGATCCTGGAATTGAAGGCCGCCGGCAAGACCATCCTCTTCTCCACCCACCGCATGGAACAGGTGGAGCAGATGTGCGACGACATCGTGCTGTACAACGAAGGCCGCACCATCCTCAGCGGTAAGGTGCAGGACATCAAACGCTCGTTCGGCAAGAATACGGTACAGCTCGAATTCGACGGGGATGCCGGCTTCCTGGACCGCCTGGACGGCGTCCGCTTCCAGAACCGGTCCAACCGGTTCGCCGAGTTCACCGTGGACAACGAGTCGCATATCCGCGAAATCCTGGCCCAAGCCGTGACCGCCGTCGAGGTCACCCGGTTCGAACGGGTGTACCCCTCCCTGCATGAAATCTTCATCCAATCCGTGAAAAACGACCGCCGCCATGGACTTCAATAAAATCGGACTGGTGCTGCATCGCGAATACATGACCCGCGTGCGCACCAAAGCCTTCCTCATCTCCACCCTGCTGGCGCCGATCATCATGATCGCCCTGATCGGCATTCCGGTGCTGCTCTCCTTCCTGGACACCGACAAAGCCCGTGTGATCGGCGTGGACGACCGTACCGGTACCGTATTCGCCCGGTTGTTGGAACAGGACAGCACCCGATACCGCCAATTGGACCCCGCCCCGGCCGACAGTTTCCGTGCCATGGTGCTGGACGGCCGCCTGAACGGGTACCTGACCATTACCGACGCCCACCTGGCCGATTCGGCGGCCGTGGAGTTCCTTTCGGACGGAACCGGCGGCTTGTCGCTCTTCAGCGATGTGCGGGCCGACGTGCGTGCGGCCCTTCGCGACGAGCGCCTGCGCCGGGCCGACGTGAGCGAGCAGGTGAAAGCCATATTGGCCCAACGCACCGAAATGGTAAGCCGGAAAGTGACCCTCGAGGGTGAGGAAGAACAGGACACCCTGGGCCTGTTCGCGGTAGGCTACATCATGACCTTCATCATCTACGGGGCCATGTTCGGCTACGGCGCCATCATCATGCGCGGCGTCATCGAAGAGAAGAGCAACCGCATCGTGGAGGTGATCACCTCCAGCGTGCGCCCCTTCGAGCTGCTCATGGGCAAAGTACTGGGTGTGGGTGCCGTAGGGCTCACGCAGTTCACGTTGTGGGCCGTTTCCAGCGCGCTCATCATGGCCGTAGCCGGCATGGTGATGGGCGGTGCGGCCACGCCCGATGCGGCGCAATCCGCCGAAGCGGTACAAGCCGCGGCCGATTCCGGCTTCAGCATGCCCACCATCGGCATCGGCCTCTGGGTGGCCTTCGTGCTCTTCTTCCTGGGCGGATACCTCATCTACAGCGCGCTGTTCGCCGCCGTGGGTTCCGCCGTGGACAACGAGACCGAAACCCAGCAGCTCATGCTGCCCATCACGTTGCCCATCATCATTCCGCTGCTGCTCATCGGGCCCATCGCATCGGACCCGAACTCCAACCTGGCGGTAGTGGCCAGCATGATTCCCTTCTTCGCGCCCATGCTCATGCCCTTGCGGCTGGCCATGACCGACGTACCCATCTGGCAGGTCGCCACGGTGGCCGTGCTGATCATCGGCACCTTCGCCGGACTCATCTGGACGGCGGCGCGGATCTACCGCGTGGGAATCCTCATGTACGGCAAGAAAGCCGGTTTCCGGGAAATGGCCCGGTGGATCCGCTACAGCTGAAGCAGGCCTAATTGAGGCAGATGGGCGCCCGGAAGGCGGCGTCCATCCACGGCGAAGGCCGCTCCTTCATGATGCGCGCATGGATGCGCTGCGTGGTGGTGTCGTGCAGGAACAGGCAGGTGATGCCGTTCGGCTGAAACCCGGACCGGGTGAGCAGCTGCATGACATTCTGGAATTCGGTGTAGCTCCGGTCGAAGAGCACGCCGGTGATCCAAGCTTCGACGAGTTCGTCGCGCTCGGCTTTGGGCGGAAGTTTGATGACCAGGTTCATGGTTCGATGTGGACGGCCCGGACCCTGGTGAGGACCCGGATGTCGTATTCGTTGTAGAGCTGACGCGAGACCAGTTCCCGACGGGAAGCGGCCTCCAGGAAACCGGCCGCATCCCAGATTTCGAAGCGGATGCGGGGATCGGCATCATCGGCATACCGTGCGACGGTCTCCTGCCAGAAAGATGCACTTTTTTCGGTCTCGAGCAAGATGCGGAGCGCTTTTTTGCGCACCGGGTACGGTACATCGGCTTCCAGCAAGGCGGGCAAGCGGTTACGGATGAGGCCCTCCTGCCCGCTGCGCCGGAATTGGTCCAGGATGGCGGGGGCGAATTGGTGGTCGTTGTCTTCGTTGAGCAGGCGGCGCAGCAGGTCGAAATACTGCGCATCGGGCACCATGCCGCGGTAGGCCGCAACGGCCGCCCGTACCAGGGCCGGGTCTTGGGCGGTGCGGATGGTGTTGAGCACGGCCTCGCGGACGGGTTGGCTATCGCGGTAGCGGCCCAATGCGATGACGGCTGCCACCCGGACATGGGGTGAGGGATCGCGCAAGGCGCTCACCAGCATGGGATGCGTGCCCGGGCGGGCGTCGGCCTGGCGGGCATACGCCCGCAAGAGGGCGGCCCTGACACTGGTGTCACGCTCGGCGCGGAAGAAATCCTGCAGGGCCAGGGCCGCATCGGGCAGGTCGGCGGCGCCGAGCGCTTCGGCGGCCTCCCGGCGGTCGGCCGCCACGGTGGCCGTGCGCAACTGATACAGCCAGAACGACCCGGGCTTGACCATGCGCACGGCCACGGTGTCCGGCAGATCGCCGAGGCTCAGATTCTGCAAGGTGCCGGCCACCGTGAGTACGAGGTCGTCGCCGGCGGCCGCCACCGTAACCGGATACGGCACCTGGGTGTCGTTCACGCGTTGCAGCAGCGGCAGGGTGAGGCGGCCGCGGGGCCGGCCCCCGACCGGTCGCACCGACAGTTCCCATTTGCCGGCCGCATCGCCCGGCAGCACCGAAAGCTCCAGTTTCAGGGTGTCGGGGCCGGCCATCAGGCGCCGACCGGCGGGGCGAACCGCCCGGCCGGTCTGGCGCCGGGCGACGGCATCGTACACGGCCGCGGTCTGCGGCCCGCCCGGCTCGCCCGCCAGGGCGGGCAGGGCCCGGTCGAGCACGGCGGCACTGGCCTGCCCGTCGGGGGCGTTGAAGCGGGGAACGGCAGCCACCCAATGGCGGAAGGCGTAGGCGTCCCACAGGGAATTGCGCACGCCGACCACGTCGGTGGCCACTCCACCCCGCGCGGCTGTGGCGGCATTGATGCGCCAGGCCAGATAGGCCTGCATCCACGTCTGCAGGTCGGCATCATCACGGGTCAAGGCCCTATGCCGGACCCCGAACCACTGGGCGGTCGCATTCCGCAAGGCCTGGGCCTGGGGCGTTCCCCCGTTCATCCATACATATCCGGCTCCGGCCCCGAAGGAGGTGATCTCCCAGCGGTGGTCGGGCAATACGACCAGGTTCAACCCGCCATAGGGTGCCGGTATGCCGGTTCGCACGGCGGCATCTTCCATCCATTCGGTGGTCCGCTCGCGCAGGCGCGCTCGCGCCGCTTCGCCCAGGGTGCCCGGCACGGCGAACACCCGCACCAACCCCTCACCCCGCTCTCCGGTCACTTCGAAGGGTCCGCTGGCGAACATCCAGGCGGTGGTGGCCACCGGCGTTTCAGACCGCCAATGGAAGAGTTTGGTGCCGTCGGGGTTGCGGGTTTCGGCGATGAGCCGCCCTACCGACACGGCCGTGTGCCCTTCCGGCACCAGAAACCGGAAATCGACGGGCATTTCGATGGCGGGATGGGGAACGGAGGGGATCCAGTCGGCCACGGCACCGGGCAACAGCGAGGTCCACAGGAACCCGCCGGGACGGGTGTGGACACCGAATCTGGAATCGGACCGGTAGAGGATGTCCAGGCGGTGCCGGCTGCCGGCGGCCGGCGCTTGTTCGAACTCGACCACCAGGGTATCGCCCGCCGCACGCCATTCGACGGGCCGGCCGTTCCACGTCACACTGGTGAACTCGGTACGCACGGCCGGCAGGCGGAGAATCGTGGCGGCGGCATCGGTGGTGGAAACCAGGTACCGCACCGATCCGCGCACCAGACCGTCTGCCGCCGTCAGGTCGAGGGTGGCGTTCACGCCGTGGAAGCGGAAGCGGGTGTCGGGTCGGGCCGGATATTCGGCGATCTGGGCCGTGCCAGGCACGGGCACCATCAGCAAGAGGAGAAACAGGAGTCGGTTCACGGATGGAGCAGGTTCAGGACGGCGTCTTTGATGCCTGGAACGCAGCTGATGCCGTTCCCGGTATGGATGTCGGCGTTTCCGTTCAGATCCATGTACACCCCGCCGGCTTCGGTCACGCAGGGCAGCAGGGCGGCCGCATCCCAGACGTTCAGGATGGGGTCCAGCATGAGGTCGGCCCTACCCGTGGCCACCATCATGTGCCCGTAGGCGTCGCCCCAGGACCGATGCACCTGGCAGGCGGCGGCCAACCGCTCGAAGGCCCCGGCCCGGCCGTGCTTCACCAGGTTGTGGTGGTCCGTGGTCAGAAATGTGGCTTCGGCCAGGTCGGTGGTCGGGCGCACCCGTACCGTGGTGCCGTTCAGGCGGGTGCCCAGGCCCAGGGCCGCATCGCAGAGTTCCTCCATGGCCGGGGCGTAGATAATGCCCACCGTAGGTACAGAGTCCACCGTTACCCCGATGAGCGTGGTGTACAGCGGTATGCCGTGAATGAAGGACATGGTACCGTCGATGGGGTCCAGGATCCACTGGATACGGGCGTCGGGGTTCACCACCCCGTGCTCCTCGCCGATGATGCCGTGGTCGGGGTAGCGGGCCAGGATGGCCTCGCGGATGATCCACTCGGCCTCGCGGTCGGCAACGGTTACCGGCGAGCGGTCCGACTTGCGGATCACTTCCATCGAGGTTCTGAAATGGCGGA
>JANJTJ010000018.1 GCA_024711145.1 Balneolales bacterium | reverse complement strand
CAGGGCGAGGTCGGCTTGCGCGTTCGCGTCGACTGAGCTACCGCAGTACCGTGGTACCGTAGTACCTTTCGGGATGCCAAATTTAGATGCTTCCACTTCGGCGCGGGTCCAAGCCTGGCTCGAAGGTCCCTACGACGCCGCCACCAAAGCCGAAATCCGCCGCCTGCTCGATGCCGGCGATTTCACGGCCCTGACCGATGCCTTCTATCGGGATCTGGAATTCGGAACCGGCGGGTTGCGCGGCATCATGGGAGTGGGCACCAACCGGGTGAACAGATACACCTTGGGTGCGGCCACCCAGGGCCTGAGCACCTACTTGCGGAAACAGTACGGCGATGCGCCCATTTCCGTGGTCATCGCGCACGATTCCCGCCACAACGGAAACGCGTTCGCGAACGTGGTGGCCGATGTGTTCAGCGCGAACGGCATCAAGGTCTGGTTCTTCGAGGGCATGCGCCCCACCCCGGAACTCAGTTTCGCCATCCGCCATCTGGGGTGCCAGAGCGGGGTCATGCTCACCGCATCGCACAATCCGAAGGAGTACAACGGGTACAAGGCCTATTGGAACGACGGCGGCCAGATCATCGCCCCCCACGACCGCAACATCATCGGCGAGGTGCAGGCCATCCGCACGGTGGACGAGGTGAAATGGACGCGCGACCCGGCCTTGGTGCTCCCGGTGCCGGCCGAGGTGGATGCGGCCTATCTGGCGGCATTGAAGGCGGAATCCCTGTCGCCTGAAATCATAGAACGCCAGCACGACCTGCGCATCGTGTTCTCGCCGCTGCATGGCACCGGAGTGATGGTGCCCGAAGCGCTGCATGCATTCGGCTTCACGGATGTGCGCATGGTATCCAGCCAGGCCGTACCCGACGGGGACTTCCCCACCGTGGTGTATCCGAATCCCGAGGAGCATGAGGCGTTGACGTTGGCCCTGCAGCAGGCCGAGACCGAGGCGGCCGACCTGGTGATGGCCACCGACCCCGACGCCGACCGCGTGGGCGTGGCGGTGCGCGGGCCCGACGGCCGGTTCCTGCTGCTCAACGGCAATCAGACGGCATCCCTGCTGTTCGAATACGTGTTGTCGGTGCGCAAGGCCACCGGCCGCCTTCCCGAAAACGGGTATGTGGTGAAAACCATCGTAACCAGCCACCTGCTCGACGCCATCGCCGCGCATCATGGCGTGCCCTGCTTGAACGTGCTCACCGGCTTCAAATTCATCGGCGCCCTCATGACCGAACGCCAGGGCAAGGGCCGGTTCCTCGTGGGTGGCGAGGAGAGTTACGGCTACCTGGTGGGCGAACACGCCCGCGACAAGGACGCCGTGGTCTCCTGCTGCCTGATCGCCGAGATGACCGCCTACTGGAAAGACCAGGGCCGCTCGCCCTTCGACGTCCTGCTCGACCTGTACATCCGCCACGGATTCTACCGCGAGAAGCTGGTTTCCCTCACCAAAACCGGCAAAGCCGGGGCCGAGGAGATCGCGGCGCTCATGGCCAAACTGCGGGCCACACCGCCGGCCACACTGGGCGGTTCGCGCGTGGTCCTGCTGCGCGACTACACCGAACGCCGCGAGCGGAATCTGGCGGCCGGCACCGAAACGCCCATCGCCCTGCCCAAATCGGATGTCTTGCAATTCGTGACCGAAGACGGCAGCATCATCAGTGCGCGGCCGTCCGGCACCGAACCCAAGATCAAATTCTATTGCAGCGTGAAGGGCGGCTTGCCCTCACGGGCCGACTACGCCCGGGTAGCGGCCGAGCTCGACGCCAAAACCGAAGCCATCCTGCGCGACCTGCAGGATTAACCCGCCAACATGCGCAGCACCGCCGCGCACAACAGGCCGGCGTAGGTGCCCAGCACGTAGCCCAGCACGCCCAGCAGCACACCCACTACGGCCAGGCTCGGATGGAACACGCTGGCCACCACAGGTGCGCTGGCCACGCCGCCTATGTTGGCTTGCGAACCCACCGCCAGGAAAAACAGGGGGGCTTTGATCCATTTGGCTACCAGAACGAGCAGCCCGATGTGGATGAGGATCCAGGTCACCGCCATGACCACCAGCATGGGATATTCGACCACTTTGGTGACATCGGCCCCGGCGCCTATGGTCCCGATGATGACATACAGGAAGACGGTGCCCAGTTTGGACGCACCCACGCCTTCATATTCGCGGAACTTGGTGTAGCTCAGTACGATGCCCACCGTGGTGACCAGGATGATCTTCCAACTGAACGCGTTGATGAAATCGCCGATGGGCGGCAGCAGCTTGGAGCCCACATCGGCCAGCCAGGAGCCCCCCAACGCCAGGGCCAGCAACATCATCAGGTCTCCGGTGCCCGCCACCCGGGTGGTCTTGTCCTGGAAGGCTTGTATGCGGTGTTTGAGTTCGTCGATGGCGCTGGTATCGGCCTGCAGTTTCCGGTCGAAGAAATCCGACTGGGTGGCCAGATACATGAGCACCGCCGTCCAGGAGTAGCCCACCAGCACGTCCACGATCACCATCATGCCCATCATGGTGTCGGTAGCGCCCACCGACTGGCCTATGGCCACGAAATTGGCACCTCCACCGATCCAGCTTCCGCTCAGGGCGGCCATGCCCATCCAGATGTCCTGGGGCAACCAGGCCGACCACATCAGATAGGCGATGGGTCCGCCGATGACCACACCGGCCGTGGCCGTTAGGAACATGATGATGGCTTTGGGACCCAGCCTGAGCACCCCGGGCAGGTCCACCGAGAGCGTGAGCAGCAAGAGGGAAGCCGGCAGGATGTAGGCGCGGATCCAGTCGTAAGCCGGGGAGCTTTCGGGCAAAACCCCGAAATTGCTGAGCAAGGCCGGTACGAAATACGCGAAGATGAGCACCGGAACCCGGCGGAAGAAGGCGGCCGCGCGGGTGTGTTCGGCCAACCAGAACAGGACGGCGGGAATGGCCAACAACAGGGCGGCCTGCCCGACCGGATCGGTGATGTTCATGCGATGCGTTTCTTGAGCCATTGCACGAGGTCGTGCAAGACCACTTCCCCCTCCGGCTCGTTCAGGATTTCATGATAGAGCCCCTCGTAGATCTTGAGGGTCTTGTCGGTGGACGAGGCCCGTTCGTGCAACAGGCGGGCGCCGTCGTTGGGTACCAGGCGGTCCAGTCCGCCGGCACCGATCCACAGGGGAAGCGTGATTTCGGGAAAAAGGCCGTGCACCACGCGGGTGGCGTCTTCGAAACAGATGCCGGTGCCGGCGCGCACCTTGCCGGTATAGTTGAGCGGATCGGCCTTGTAGCGTTTGACCACGTCGGGGTCGCGGCTCACGGCGTCGGCATCCAATGGTACGGCCGGAAGAGCCGGTGCCACCGCCGCCACCAGCCGCCCCAGCGCCTTCACGATGCCGGGCGTGGGTGGCGTGCGGAACAGCGGCCCCGACAGCAGCAGCCCGGCAACGGCATGCTGGACGGGCAATACGGTATGCAAGGCCACCAGCCCCCCCATGCTGTGCCCGAACACGAACCACCGGAAGTCGGGGTGCGCATGCATGAGATGATGCAGGTAGGTGCGGGCGTCGAGCGCGAGCGTTTCGATGGAATCGACCCGGCCCCGGGTGCCGGGACTCTTGCCGTGGCCGGCGTGGTCCATGGCGTACACATGCCACCCTTCGCCCGACATGCGGGTGCCGAAATTCCGATACCGACGGGCATGCTCGGCATACCCGTGCAACAGCAGGATCCCCACCCCTTTCGGGTGCTGCGGGGTCCAGGCGATGGTGGCACGGCGGGTGCCATCGGGCAAGGTGAAGTCGTGTTCCCGGAACATGGGGGGTCAATATAAGTGGTATCTTTCCCCTACAGCCTGACCGACCATGAAACGTTTCCTGCTCTTCGCGGGCATCTTCTTCGGGGTGGTGGCACTCGTGTACCTGCTGGTTTTCGGGGCCAACGCCCGTGTTTTCTCCACCGTTTTCCAGAACCGGGATGCCCTGGCCGAAGGCAGCGAATGGGTGGAACACACCTATTCCCTGGCCGGCCTGGCCGATTTCGCGGCCGCACAACCCCGACGTGTGGCCGTGCTCATGCGGCCCGCCGATGCCGCCGACACCATCTCCATCGCCTACGGGCACGACCAGGCACGCCCCATGGTGGGCTTGCAGGGGCTCATCCCGTACAGCCGCTACATCGCGAACACGGCCTCGGGTGCCTGGTCGCCCGACGAGCGCATCCCGGCCGATTCCATCCGCCGGTTCCGGGTGGACGGTGTGGAGAACCGGCGATTGGAGGCGGCCCTGGCCGACCTTGGCGATGCGCCCCGTCTGGAGCGTCTGGCGGCCGTGCTGGCCCGCAGCGGCCATTTCTGGATCGCCGACTATCTGATGCATAAGGCGGGGCCTGCCGTGGACCTACCCGCCGGTATCGATGCCTACATCCCCTATCAGACCCTGTACAACCGGCTGCCCGACCCGGCCGCCCGCAGCTTCCAGCAGGAACGGGACCTGTATGCCGGTTTTCCCAAAGCCACTTCCGCCGCCCTGGCCGACCTGATGGACCGCCTGGCGGCCGACACCACGGCTGTGCGCCATTTGTCGTGGAGCATGGCCGATCCGTCCATCCGAACGCATTTCACCCGGTATCTGGTTTATTACGACAGTCGCATGTCCTATCTGGGCGGTGTGGCCGTGGGTACGTCGCACTACACCGGCAACACCTACACCAGCGTGGTGCGCTTCACCGACATACCGGCCGGCTTGTGGTTCCATCTGTCGGCCAATTTCATGAATCAGGATTTCCAGCAGCGGCTCATCTGGGATCCCGCCCTGTATGAGCGGCTGGCCACCTCCATATCCCAACGGCCATGAAAAAAACGACCTTTTCCGATCTGTACACCCCCCGCATCGAGGCCCGGTTCCGATATGCCAGCGACCACCAGCCCGTGCCCGGGCCTGACATCCATCCCGAAACCCTCATCCGGCCGAACATCACCATCTCCCGCGAGTTCGGATGCGATGGGTACCCGTTGGCCGAAGCCTTGGTAGAGGCCTTCGGAACCGATACGGATTGGCGCATCTTCAGCAAAGAACTCAACCGTGTGGTGGAGACCGACTCCACCCCGCTGGACACCTTGGAAAGCCGCCTCGACGACCAGGCCCGCACCACCTTCGAGGAATATCTGGATGCCTTGCTGGCGCACAAGCCCACCGACTACATGAAATTCAAGCGGTTGGCCAAAGCCGTCAAGTTGATGGTCCGCAACGGTCATACCATCATCGTGGGGTCGGGTGGCGCCCATCTCACCCGTACCGACCGGCACGTGCTGCACCTGCGGTTGGTGGCACCGGTCGAGTTCCGCATCCGGAACGTGGCCGTACGCCTGGGCATACCGACCGACGAAGCCGAACGCATGGTGGTTGAGCATTCCAACCAACGCGAGGAATACATCCAGAAATACACCCGTGCCGACGTGCGCGACCCCTACCTCTACGATCTGGTGATCAACAACGAACGGGTGGACGTACCCACCATGGTCCGTTTGGTGACCGACACCCTCCGGGCGCGGGGTTGGACGGCATGAGGCGGTTGGTCTGGCTCATTCCGCTGGCATTGGCCGCCTTGGCCGCGCATCAGGGCCGGGTGCTCACCGCCCTGATCGGCACCTACACCGACGGCGGCGATGTGATGGCCCAGGTCGAGGATTTCGACATCAAGCATATCTCCTCGCAGACCAACGGGTATGTGGTGTTGCGGTTCACCCCGGAAGGTGAACCCGAACAGGTGCGCAAATTGTCGTTGCCGGTGCAGATAGCGGCCAAAATCCAGGACTCGGCCATCATTCCCATCAAGTACCGGGCCGGGTCGTCGCAACCGGTGGTCATGGTGCCCACCTATCCCTTCCACCGCAACATCGTGTTGGTGAACCTGGCCATTCTGGTGGTATCGGTATTCACCACCGCGGTATTGGCCCGCATCTTCACGAAATAATGGCGCTGTATCTCATTCCCACCCCGTTGGGTGCCGAACCACCCGACCAGGTGCTGGCCCCGCAAGTGCTGGAGACGGTCCGCACCATACGCCATTTCGCGGTGGAGCAATTGCCTTGGGCCCGGCGGTTCCTGGACCGCATCGGCCATCCGGTGCCGGCTTGGGAGATCGGGTACCACGAGCTGTCGAAAAAGACCAAGGCCGAGCATCTGGCCCCGTTGCTCAAACTGCTGGGCCAAGGCGAACATGTGGGAGTCATCTCCGAAGCCGGAAGCCCCGGTGTGGCCGACCCCGGCGCGGGCCTGGCCTGGATCTGCCATCAACGGAATATCCCTGTGGTCCCCCTGGCCGGCCCCTCGGCCGTGCTGCTGGCGGTGATGGGGAGCGGATTCACCGGCCAACGTTTCTGTTTCGGCGGATACCTTCCCATACATCCCACCGAACGGGTGGGTGCCATCCGCAAATGGGAACGCCGTTCGGCCGAGTGGGACGAAGCCCAGTTCCTGATCGAAGCCCCGCATAGGAACGTCGAAACCTGGAAGGCCTTGGTGGAGACCCTGGAACCCGAAACGAGGCTGGGTTACGCCCTCGGTTTCGGACGTGAAGGGCAGAGTCTGCTTTCCCTGCCCGTCCACGTGTGGAAAAATCGTCCGGCACCGGTCAAGGACGGGGTGCCGGCCATGTTCGGATTTTACGCCGGCTGAAGCAGCAGCGAGGAGATGGCGTCGTGATGGTTGGCTTTGGCATGGTCCAGAACCGTCCAACCCCGGTCATCGATCACATGGGGGTCGGCACCGGCCTGCATCAGCGTCTTGACGATGGCCGTGTGTCCGTTCAGCACGGCCCAATACAAGGCGCTGGTACCGCGGTTGTCGCGGGCGTTCACATCGGCCCCCTGGGCCAACAGCAGATCGACCAGGGCACCATGCCCATGTTTGGCCGCTTTGAGCAGCGCGGTGCGTTGGTGGTCGTCGGTCGCATTCACGTCCACACCGTCGGCGAGCATCTTTCGGACGTCGGCGATGTGTCCTTGGGCGGCGGCGGAAACGAAATCTATTTCCTTCATAAAGCCTCCTGAGACGGTTGGGTGAAAGGTTTCTTGCTTCTTGGAACGTAGGGTTCCGCGGAGGGGAAAGCAAGGAGAATCGACGCCCCGGGCCGTATCTTGGCGCCCATGTCAGACCAAAAAATCATCTTCTCCATGGTGGGTGTGGGCAAGGTCCACAAACCCAACAAACAAGTCCTCAAGGACATCTACCTGTCGTTCTTCTACGGTGCCAAAATCGGGGTCCTGGGCCTCAACGGCGCCGGCAAGTCCACCCTGTTGCGCATCATCGCCGGGCTCGACCAGGACTACATCGGCCAGGTCACCTTCCAGAAAGGCATCACCTTCGGGTACCTGTCTCAGGAACCCGTGCTCGACCCGGCCAAAACGGTGAAGGAGATCGTGCAGGAAGGGGTGAAAGAGACCGTAGACCTGCTGAAAGCCTACGAGGCCGTGAACGAGGCTTTCGGCGACCCCGACGCCGATTTCGACGCCTTGCTGGCCAAACAGGCCAAGCTATCCGAGCAGATCGATGCCAAAGAGGCCTGGGACCTGGACTCCAAGCTCGAACTGGCCATGGACGCCCTGCGTTGCCCCGACGGCGACACCCCCGTCAAGGTGCTGTCGGGTGGTGAGCGCCGCCGCGTGGCCCTTTGCCGCCTGTTGCTGCAGAAACCCGATGTATTGCTGCTGGACGAACCCACCAACCACCTGGATGCCGAGAGCGTGCATTGGTTGGAACAGCATCTGGCCCGCTATGCCGGCACCGTGATCGCCGTAACCCACGACCGGTACTTCCTGGACAACGTGGCCGGCTGGATCCTGGAACTCGACCGGGGCGAGGGCATCCCCTTCGAGGGCAACTACACCAGCTGGTTGGAGCAGAAGTCGGCCCGCCTGGCCCTGGAGGAGAAGCAGGAATCCAAACGCCAGAAAACCCTGACCCGGGAACTGGAGTGGATCCGGCAGAATCCGAAAGCCCGGCAGACCAAGCAGAAAGCCCGGATCAACGCCTACGAGGACCTGCTCTCCGAAACCCAGGAAAAACGCCGCGAGGAGCTGGAGATCCCCATTCCGGCCGGGCCGCGCCTGGGCAGCAAGGTGATCGTGGCCAAAGGGGTGGCCAAAGGCTACGACGGCCGCCTGCTGTACGAGAACCTGGATTTCTCCTTGCCACCGGGGGGCATCGTGGGGGTCATAGGCCCCAACGGAGCGGGCAAATCCACCCTGTTCAAGATGATCATCGGCCAGGAGAAACCGGATGCCGGCCTGATCGAGATCGGCGACACCGTGAAATTGGGCTACATCGACCAGAACCGCCCGCTCGACCCCGAAAAAACCATCTGGCAGGAGATTTCGGACGGAAACGACCTGCTCATGGTGGGTAGCCGGGAGATGAACTCACGGGCGTATGTGGCCCGGTTCAACTTCTCGGGCAGCGACCAGCAGAAGAAAGTGGGCGAACTCTCCGGCGGGGAGCGCAACCGCGTGCATCTGGCCAAAATGCTGAAAGAAGGCGCCAACGTGCTGCTGCTGGACGAACCCACCAACGACCTGGACGTGAACACCCTGCGGGCTTTGGAAGAAGCCTTGGAAAGCTTCGCCGGCTGTGCCGTGGTCATCACCCACGACCGGTGGTTCCTGGACCGCACGGCCACCCATATCCTGGCCTTCGAGGGCGACTCCCAAGTCGTCTGGTTCGAAGGTTCCTATGCCGAATACGAGGAAAACCGCCACAAGCGCCTCGGTACGGCCGCCGACCAACCCCACCGCATCCGCTACAAATCATTGACCCGATGAAACACCTCCTCTCCCTCCTCCTGCTCGCCATCCTCGCCACGCCGGCCGCCGGCCAAGACGCCGACCTCTGGGCCAAAGGCCGCCGCCTGGCCGCCTTCTCCCTGTCGGGCGACGCCTCCAGCGCCACAGTGGGCGGTACCGATGTCACCAGTACCGTAGGCAGCCTCAACGTGCAATTCGGCTATTTCGTAGCCGACCGGTTCGTGATCGGTGTGGATCTGGCCAGCATCACACAGACCATGGAAGTGGGCACCATCGAGGCCGAATCCAGCGCGGGCCAACTCGGGCTGTTCGCGGCCTACTACTTCCGGTTCGGCGGCCGCCACGCCATCTACCCCGAGTTGCGCCTGTTCGGCGGCAGCCAGGAGGATACCGACATCAACGGCAACACCGACCAATACGACCTATCGGGCGCCACCCTGGGTATCGGTTATGCCTACGCCATCAACAACCACATCGCCCTGGATGTGAAACTGCGTTCGGGCAACCAGACCGAAACCGACGGTTCGGGCAACGAGTTCGAATCGGGCGTGGGCCAGTTCCGCATCGGCTTCCAGATCGTGTTCTGAGGAACGGGTGGGGCCTCAGCCCCACCACCGCCCCCGCCCTTTCCCGTACACCCAGGTGCCCGCCACTGCACTCAGCAGGGTGACGGCCACGACGCCGAAACCCGCCCCCAGCTGGGCGAACAATGGTCCGGGACAAGCCCCGGTGATTCCCCAGCCCAGACCGAACACGATACCGCCGTAGAGCTGGCTCGGGCTGTATTTCTTGGGTTCGATGCGGATTTCCTCACCCTGGATGGTGCGGATGTGGAAGCGTTTGATCAGCTGCACGCTGATGACGCCCACCACCACGGCCGTGCCGATGATGCCGTACATGTGGAAGGCATCGAACCGGAACATCTCCTGGATGCGCCACCAGCTCACGATCTCCCCTTTTACCAGGGCGATGCCGAACACCAGTCCGGCGGCCAGGTATTTGAGGTCCGCGAACTGGGTTTCCCGGATGGCGGAATCGTTGGGCGCATCGCACACGAATTCGTCGATATGGTCCTGTTTCATGAAAGCAGCAAGGGTAACAGAAGGTGGACGGAGATGAGGCCTCCGATGAAGAATCCGATGGTGGCCACCAAGGAAGGCCATTGCAGGTTGCTCAGCCCCATGATGGTATGACCCGAGGTGCAACCCCCGGCCCAACGGGTGCCGAATCCGACCAGAAAGCCCCCCACCACGAAGAAGACGAAACCGGGAGGCGTGAACAGGGTCGCCCAGTTGAATAATTCGGCTGGCATGAGCCCGCCGAAATCGGTGATTCCCAGGCGCAACAAGTCGTTGCGCGTGGCATCGGCCACGGCGACCGTCGCCCCTTCGGGCGTGAGCCAGGTGCCGGCGATCACGCCGCCCAGCAGCACACCCCCTACGAAGTACAGGTTCCAGACCTCCTTCTTCCAATCATAGGAAAAGAAGGGGATCTTGGCCGGCAGGCAGGCCGCGCACACGTGGCGCAAGGAGGAACTGATGCCGAATTTCTTGTTGCCCAGGAGCAACAGGGCCGGCACCATGAGTCCGGCCAGCAGCCCGGTGACATACCAAGGCCAGGGTTGGGAAAGCCAATCGATCATATAGGCAGGTCTCAGTAGGTTTTGATGCGTTCGCCCAGGTCGTACACGGTGGTGCCGGGCAGGGCCTCACGGATGATGGAGCTCCCGGCGGCACTGCGATAACCGGCGGCACAATGCACCAGCACGGGTTTTCCGGTGGGGATTTCGGCCAGCCGGTCGCGTAGCTCGGGCAGGGGGATGTTCAATGCGGTCTCGAACACGGTGCGGGCGGCCGCCTCGCTCCGGTTGCGCACATCCACGATGGTGTAGGCTTCCGGATGTGTTTTGAAATGGGCTTCGTCCACATCGGGAAGGGCATCGGCTCCGACTTCGGCCGCCACTTCGGCGCCCTGCAGGGTGAGCTCGTAGCCGATCTTGGCGGCCTTGGCACGCAGGGTGGCGATCTGTGCCTCCGACTCGGCCACCAGGTACCAGGGCTCTCCCGCCTTCAGGATGGAGCCCAGCCAGGTTTCGAATTTGCCGCCGTCCTGGATATTGAGGGCGCCGGGCAGATGCCCGCGGAGGTAGGCTTCGGCCGGACGCGCATCCACCACTACAGCTCCGGTCCGGTTGCCGGTCGGGCGTGCCTCGGCATCGAAATCGGGCGCGCCGGTCCGGTTCAGATCCACATCATATCCGAAATAATTCGGAATGAAGGGTTGGTCGGCCGTCAGATAGGCCACGAATTCGGCCTCCGACATCGGTTTCAGGGCGGGATTGGTGAGTTTTTCCTGGCCTAGGGTCGATACATCCGCATCGCTGAGGGCTTTGCCACAGAGCGAACCCGACCCGTGGGCCGGATAGACCAGGCAGGCATCGGGCAGGTGCATGAGCTTTTCGCGGGTGCTGTGGTACATCTGGCGGGCCAGGGCTTCGCGGCCGGCCGTCAGGTTGCCCACGTTCTCGCGCAGGTCGGGCCGGCCCACATCCCCGATGAAGAGGGTGTCGCCCGTGAAGGCGGCATGCACCCGGCCGTCCACTTCCATGAGGATGGTGATGGAGTCGGGCGAGTGACCCGGCGTATGCAGGCTGCGCAACGTGAATTCGGGGAATACCAGGGTGGCGCCTTCATCGAAGGTCCGGTGCGGATACCGCGCGCCGAGCAGGGAATGAGCATGGATGGTAGCGCCGGTGGCACGGGCCACCTCCGCATGCGAGCTCACGAAATCGGCATGGGGATGCGTCTCGATGACGTGCGTGATGCGGGCCCCGTGGGCGGCGGCCAGGTCGTAATAGGGACGTGGGTCGCGGGCGGGGTCGATCAGGACCACCTCACGGGCGGTTTCGTCCACCAGGGCGTAGGCGAAATGGGCCAGGCCTTTGTCGTTGAATTGCTTGATGATCATGGGAGTGGGGAGTGGGGAGTGGATAATCAATAGCTGACGATGCCGCCGCGGAGGTTGAGGACTTCGCGGAAGCCGGCACGCACGAGCATGTCGGCGGCGGCGGCCGAACGGCGACCGGTGCGGCAATAGACGAGCACGGTTTTGGTGGTGTCCAACTCGGCCACGCGCTCGGCGAAATCGGGCCGGTTGATGTCGATCAGGATGGACCCGGGAATGGCGCGTTCGGCATGTTCGGCCGGAGTACGCACGTCCAGGATGAGGACCTCTTCCTGCCCGGCGATCCGGCGGAAGGTGTCGGCATCGATGTTCCGCCATTGGGCGGCCGGCGGTTGTGCGGCCGCATCGGCCGGCCGGAGCTTCTGCAACACGCCGGGCAGCAGGAGCGCGCCGAGGAGCACGCCGAATCCGGTACTCAACCAGGGATTGGTCTGGATGGGACAGGTACCGGTGATGCAGCCCACGTATTTCCAGTAGGCGAAACCGGCGGCTCCGCCGATGACGGCGGCAAAGAGGGTGATGGGATTCATAAGAGTTCGGTGTAAGTGATGTAGATAGCCATGAGGAGCACGAAACCGGCGAACACGCGGCGGAGCACCGTGCCCGAAATGTGGGCGCTCAGCCGCCCACCCAGCAGGATGCCGGGCACGGCGGCGGCCGTGAGCAGAAGCAACAGGCCCCAGTCGGGACTCAGCCCGGCCTGGAGGTCACCTACGAACCCGAGCGCCGATTTGAAGAAGATGAGCAGGAGACTGGTGCCTACGGCCACCCGCATGCCGAGTCCGCCAAGCAAGGTGAGGGCGGGTACGATGAGAAAGCCGCCGCCGGCCCCGACCAACCCGGTGAGCACCCCGACTCCGATCCCTTCGGCCGGTACTTTCCAGGCCGTTCCGGGTGAAACGGTGCGTTGGGCGGCCTCGCTCCTGCCGCGCCACATGGCCACCGCGGCGGCGACCATGAGCAGGGCGAACAGAAGCAGCAATGCGGTCCCCTTCGGCACCGTACCCAGGGTTTCGGGCAGAGCGGGCAGCAGCCAGAGCCGGGTGGCATACACGGCCAGCACGGACGGCAGACCGAACCGGACCAAGGCGCCGAAATCCACCGCCCGGCTGCGGATGGCGTCCACCGAGCCGGCCAGGGCCGTCAGCCCCACGATGAAGAGCGAATAGGCCGTAGCCGGCACGGGATCCATGCCCAGGCCATATACCAGGATGGGCAGCGTGAGGATGGACCCGCCCGAACCCACCAGGCCGAGCACCAATCCCATCAACAGGAATAGCAGCAGCGCGGTTTCCATCAGAGCAGCTCGCAGCCGGCCAGGCAGTCGAAAATCTTCAGGAAGACCGGGTCGGTGAGTTCATAGACCTGGTGGGTCCCCTCCCGACGGCAGCGGAGCAGCCCCCGGTCTTTCATCTTGATGAGGTGATGGGAGAGCAGCGACTGCTCCACGGGGGTTTCCAGACGGGCCTGGATGTCGTTCACGGCCAAGGGGCCGTTGTCGGCCAGAAGTTCAAGGATCTCCAGGCGTACCGGGTGCGAGATCGTCTTCAGGATCTCGGCGGCCCGGGCGAGCTTGTCGTAGGCGATGCGCGGACGTTGGGTGGTTTCCATGCCAAAGTATATGAACATATTTTCATGTTGTCAACTATGACATGGACCACGCACAAAAAAAGGCGCCCGGGGTTGCCGGGCGCCTTCGCAAACGGGGCCTGATTCCGGAATCGGGATCAGTTCACGCTGAGCAGTTCGACTTCGAACACCAGGGTGGCGTTGGGGCCGATCAGGTTGCCGGCACCACGGGGTCCGTAACCCAGGTAGCTGGGGATGTACAGGATGTACTTGGAACCCACGTTCATGAGCTGCAGGCCTTCGGTCCAACCCGGAATCACGCCGTTCAGCGGGAAGGTGGTGGGCTCGCCGCGGTCGTGGGAGCTGTCGAATTTGGTGCCGTCGGTGAGCATGCCGGTGTAATGCACGGTAACCACGCTTTCGGCGGTGGGTTTGGGACCGCTGCCTTCGGTCACCACTTTGTAGTGCAGGCCCGAAGCGGTCGTTTGCACGCCTTCTTTGGTGGCGTTCTCACGCAACCAGGCCAGACCCGGATCATTGGAGGCTTCCAATTCCTCGCGCTGTTTTTTGGTGGCGTTGGCCTGCATGCGGGTCTGCATCTCGGTGAAGACGCGGTCGCGCTCGGCATCGCTCACACGGGAGCTGTCGCCGCCATGGGCATCCATGAAGCCGGCCAGGATGGCGTCGTAGTCCAGCGAATCGAGTTGTTGTTCTTTCAGGTACTGGCCGTAGTTGTAACCGAGGGCGTAGCTGAGCTTTTCGTTGTCGTTCTTCAAATCGGTTTTTCCAGTCTGCCCGGTGCAGGAGATGGCGATGGCCATCAGGACCGGTACAAGCGTGAGCGTTTTCATAGGCATGGGTTACTATTGGTAGCGTGAGGCCGGCAAAGATACGGGCTGGGGCCGGATTTATTCCTCCAAGGTGGAAATATCCCCAACGTCCTGTCCCATGGCACGGGCTTTCAACACCCGGCGCATGATTTTCCCGCTGCGGGTTTTGGGCAGCGACTCGGCGAAGATCACCTTGTCGGGTTTGGCTATGGGCCCGATCTCGCGACCAACGGTTTCACGCAATTCCTCCTCCAGGGCTTTGTCGGGAGTTATGCCTTGGCGCAGAATCACATACACGTGGATGGCGTTGCCTTTCACCTCGTGCGGTATGGCGATGGCGGCGGCTTCGGCCACTTTGGGATGGGTAACCAGGGCGCTTTCGACTTCGGCGGTGCCCAGGCGGTAGCCGGATACCTTGATGACGTCGTCGATGCGACCGATGACCCATACGTAGCCGTCCTCGTCGATACGGGCCGAATCGCCGGCCTTGTACCAGCCCTTGTCGGCGTAGTCTTTCCAGTAGGTCTCCACGTAGCGGTCGGGGTCGCCCCAGATGCCCCGGGCCATACCGGGCGTGGGGGTCTTGATCACCAGTTTGCCCTCTTCGCCGGCGGCCACTTCGGCGCCGTTCTCGTCCACCACACCCACGGCCACACCGAAGAAGGGTTTGGTGGCCGACCCGGGCTTGAGGGGCGTGATGGGCAGCGGGGTGATCATGTGGCCACCGGTCTCGGTCTGCCACCAGGTGTCCATGATGGGGCAATTTCCTCCGCCGATCACACTATGGTACCAGCGCCAGGCTTCCGGATTGATGGGTTCGCCCACGCTGCCGAGCAGGCGCAGGGAGCTGAGGTCGTGCCGTTTGGGCCATTGGTCGCCGAAACGCATGAGTCCGCGGATGGCGGTGGGCGAGGTGTACATCACGGTGATGCCGTATTTCTCGACCATGCTCCACCACCGGTTCGGATAGGGATGGTTGGGAGCTCCTTCATACATCATGAGGGTGGTGCCGTTGATCAACGGTCCGTACACCAGGTAGCTGTGCCCCGTTACCCAACCCGGATCGGCGGCGCACCACCAGCGGTCCTCGTCTTTGATATCGAAGACGTATTTGTGGGTAGTGGACGTGTACACCGCATACCCGCCGTGGGTGTGCATGAGGCCTTTGGGTTTGCCCGTGGTACCCGAAGTGTACAGGATGAAGAGCAGGTCTTCGGCATCGGTCACCTCGGTGGCGCAATTGGGCGAGGCGATGGGCAGGTTCATGAGGTCGTGGTACCAGAAATCCCGGTCGTTCTCCATGTACACGTCATGCCCGGTACGTTTCACGCAGATGCAGACTTCCAGGGTGGGCGAGCGTTGAATGGCGTCGTTCGCGATGGACTTGAGATCGGTGATCTTGCCCCGGCGGAAGCCGCCGTCGGCCGTTAGCAGCACGCGCGATTTGGCGTCGTCGATGCGGGCGGCCAGAGCCTCGGTGCTGAACCCGCCATAGACCACGCTGTGCGCGGCGCCGATCTTGGCCACGGCCAGCATGGCGATCACCAGTTCCGGAATCTGGGGCATGTAGATGGTGACGATCTCTCCCTTCTTCACACCCATGGCTTTCAGCACGTTGGCGAATTTGCTCACTTCCCGGTTCAGGGCGTGGTAGCTCATGGTGCGCACATCGCCGGGCTCCCCTTCCCAGATGATGGCCAGCTTGTTGCGGCGCCAGGTCTCCAGATGCCGGTCTATGGCATTCTGGATGATGTTCATCTTGCCCCCGGCGAACCACTTGTAGAACGGCTTGTTGGAATCGTCGAGCACCTTGTTCCACTTCCGGGTCCATTTCAGCTTCTTCGCCTCATCGGCCCAGAACCCCTCCGGATCTTCCATGGAGCGTTGGTACAGGGCCTCGTAATCCTTCACGTTGGCGTTGCGGACGATATGCCGGGGCGGATGGTAGAGTTCGTTCATCGTTCGTTTTCAGTGGTCGGTAATCGGTTTTCGGGAAGATAGCGGTTCATCCGTATCCATAAGCCGGAAGCTGATGGCCGTCAGCCGCGGGGAACGCGCATGCGGTCCACCAGGGCTTGCACGTCGGCGGGGGGTGGTGCGGTGAAGGTGGTGACCGCCAGGGTGACCGTCACATTCACCAGGGCCCCCATGGTGCCGATGCCCTCGGGCGAGATGCCCAACCACCAGCCGGCCGGGTTGTTCGAGGCCGGATCCAGATAGGTGAACCAGAGGATGTAGCCGCCGGTGAACAGCAACCCCGACACCATGCCGGCCACGGCGCCCGCGGTATGCACCCGCTTGGAGAAGATGCCCAGCAGGATGACCGGGAAGAAGCTGGAAGCCGCCAGCCCGAAGGCGTAGGCCACGGTCTGGGCCACGAACCCGGGCGGATACACCCCGAAATGCCCGGCGATGAGCACGGCCGTGGCGGCCGCCCCCCGCGCCACCAGGAGTTCGCGTTTGTCGTCGGCGGCCGGGTTGATCATGCCTTTGTACAGGTCGTGGCTCACACTGGTGGAGATGACCAGCAGCAGGCCGGCCGCCGTGCTCAACGCGGCCGCCAGGGCACCGGCCGCCACCAGACCCACCACCCAGTCGGGCAGGCCGGCGATTTCCGGATTGGCCAGCACGATGATGTCCCGGTCTATGGTCCATTCGTTGGCGGCCGCATCGGCCCGGTAGCGCAGCACGCCGTCTCCGTCTTTGTCCTCATGGGCCAGCAAGCCGGTCACCTCCCAGTTGCGCACCCAATCGGGCAGCGCCTCGGGGTCGGCGTCGGCGATGGTTTCGATGAGGTTGGTGCGGGCGAAGGCGGCCACGGCCGGCGCCGTGGTGTACAGGACGGCGATGAACAGCAGCGCGTAGCCGGCCGAGAGGCGGGCGTCGCGCACGCGGGGCACGGTGAAGAACCGCACGATGACGTGCGGCAACCCGGCCGTACCTACCATGAGGGCCGCCGTGATGCAGAACACATCAATCATGGCTTTGTTACCGGCCGTATAGGCCGCGAACCCGAGCTCGGTGCTAAGGCCGTCCAGGCGGTCCATCACACCGCCGAACCCGACCTGCGGGATGAGGGAGTCGGTCATCATCAACGAGATGTACACGGCCGGTACGGTGTAGGCGAAGATGAGCACGCAGTATTGGGCCACCTGGGTGTAGGTGATGCCTTTCATGCCGCCCAACACCGCGTAGATGAAGACGATGACCATGCCGATGACGACCCCCATCTCGATGTCCACCCCCAGGAACCGCGAGAACACGATGCCCACCCCGCGCATCTGGCCGGCCACATAGGTGAAGCTGATGAACAGGGCGCAGCAGATGGCGACCAGCCGGGCGGTCTGCGAGGCGTACCGCTGCCCCACGAATGCCGGCACGGTGTAGGCGCCGAATTTGCGCAGGTACGGGGCCAGCAGCAGCGCCAGCAATACGTAGCCGCCGGTCCACCCCATCAGGTACACGGAGCCGTCCCGACCCATGAAGGAGATGATGCCCGCCATGCTGATGAAGGAGGCCGCCGACATCCAATCGGCCGCGGTGGCCATGCCGTTGGCCAAGGGCGATACGCCCCCGCCGGCCACATAGAATTCGTGGGTGCTGCCCGCTCGGCTCCGGATCGCGATCCAGATGTACAGGACGAAACTGAGCCCGACGATCAGGAAGGTCCAGGCCTGGATGCCCATCAGCTTCCCTCCTCTTCTTCGTGTACGTCATGCCGGCGGTCGTGCCGGTTCATGATGGCCACATAGGCGAAGATGAGCAGGATGAACGCGTAGATGCTGCCCTGCTGGGCGAACCAGAACCCGAGTTTGAACCCGCCGAAACGGAATTGGTCGAGCCAGTCGGCCCACAGGATGCCCGCCCCGAAGGAGACGGCGAACCAGACCAGCAGGAGGACGATCAGGATGCGGAGATGGGCGACCCAGTAGGCGTGCATGCGGCAACGGCTTCGTTCACATTTTTATCGGACCCGATGAAAATAGGGCAGGTCTGATGGATGTGGGTGGGGCGGATTTCCAGGATGCGCGTGCGGCCGTCGGTGGCTTTGCCGCCGGCCAGTTCCACCAGCAGCGACAATGGCGCGCACTTGTTGAGCAGGTTCAGCTTGCCTTGGGGATGGCGCCGGTCGGCCGGGTAGGCGTACAGCCCCCCTTCCATGAGGATGCGGTGCACGTCGGCCACCATGGAACCGGCGTACCGGTAGGTTCGGCCACCGGCCGAGAGCGATTCGAAATACGCCCGGGTTGGGGCATCGCGGTAGGCCTGCCAGCCCATGTTCACGGAGAAGGTCTTGCCGGAGGCCGGTATGCGAATCCGGTCGCGTATGAGCAGGTATTCGCCGATATGCGGATCGAGGGTGAAGAACGCCACACCCATGCCTTCGGCCCCCAACACGAGCATGGTACTGGTGCCGTACAGCACATAACCGGCGGCCACTTGGGCATAGCCCGGCTGGAGCACCTCTTTGGGGTCGGCGTTTTTTCCGGCGTCGGATGTCCGCTTATAGATGCTGAACAGGGTGCTCACCGAGGCGTTGAAGGCGATGTTGCCGGTGGCGTCGAGCGGATCGGTAACTACCAGATAACGCCCATCCCGCGCTTGCAGCCGTTCGATTTCGGCACCCGGATGGTCGTGCACCAGCATGCAGGCGGTACCGCTGCGGTCCAAGGCCCGGATCATCTGCTCACGGGCGTGCCGCTCCAGGCGGTCCATGCGGGCTTCGGTGCTTTCGGCCAGGGCCCGGGCATCGCCCAGATCCCGCATGAGCACCTGGCGGATTTCGCGGCCTATGGCCTTCGAAGCCAGGGCGAGGTCCAACAGCAGTTGGGTGAGCTCGCCCGTGGCTTGCGGGAATCTCCGTTGGGAACGGATCACATAACTTTCGAGGGTGGTCATATCCCCCGAAGGTAGCGGACTTCAGGGTTCGGTGTCCACCCGGATGCGGCCCAGGGCGGCGTCGCGGCTCACCGACCGGCGGTCGTAGTCGCGCAGGACGCTCTGGCTCACCTGGAAGGTGGTGTAGGCCGGTATGGGACCACCCGGATTGCCGGTTCTCACGCGGAATATGAGGGTCTCCCCTTCGCGCAGGCTCGAGAGCGTGCGGCCGTAATCCAGCAGGGTTTCTTTGGCACGGGTCACGAAAGCGGCATGGCGTGCCACGACCTGTTCGCGGGTCTGGCGGCGGCGTTCGATGGTGCGGGCGCGTTCTTCACGGGCGCGATCCAGTTCCACCCGCACTTCGGCCATGCTTTCGCGCAGCTCGCGGCGCATCTCCTCCACTTCGGCCGGGGCCAGACCCACACGGACGGAATCGATGCGGATGTCGATTTCCGGAATGGGCACATTCACGATCACATCTTCCAATTCGTCCAGGGAGGGCAGTTCGAATTCGAAATTGCCCATGCCTTCGCCGAAGACCGCCACATGGCCGCCCCGGTTGCGGGTTTCGGCACTCACCAGCAGGCCGTACCCGGGCAGGCGCACATAATGGATGGCACGACCCACGCCCATGGTGCTGTCGTTGGCGGCCAGGGCCGATTGCAGAATGCCTTTGAAAATGTCCAGATCGGCGGCGCTGGGCTCGTTCTCCATGCTGATGGTGGCCTGGAACCGGGTTTCGTTGAGGCGGCCGGCGCGGAAGTCGCTCACCGATCGTTTGGTGGTAGACATCAGGAACCGTTGCCCTTCGCTGCCGGCATAGGCCACGGCGATGCGTTCGGTGTCGGGTACATTCGCGATGATGTCGGCGTAGGAACCCAGGAAATTGCGGATGGCGGCTTCAACTCTGGCCCTACCGGCATCGGCCGGCTCGCTGTCGGTGGTATAGGCCACCCGACCGCCCTGGCCCTGGGTATAGGCCACACGGGCCGCACGGAATGCGGTACCCGGCGATACCTGGAACAGGACGCCGTAGCCCGGCAGATAGGATCCACGCACCGAAACGGCATCGCCGCGGAACAGCACGGTTTGCCCGTCCTGGCTTTGGGGTTTGGCGGCATCGGCGATCAGGCGGCGCAGCACATCCTCCATGATGGTGAGGTCCTGGCGCATGCGCGGGTCCTCATCGGCCGGTACCGGCGCGAAGGCGGTGAACAGAAGCAGGACAAAGGCGGAGAAGAGCGGATGTTTCATGGCTTGTCGGATGTCTGGGGTACGTAGGTCAGATTGTTCAGCAGTTGATACATGACCAGATTGGTCTGATAGAGGCGGTCGTCGGTGCGCAGGCGCAATTGCTCGATCTCGTATTGGATGAGCTCGTAATCCACGGCACGGCGGCCTTCCACAGTGGCGGCATAGTCGTTCACGATGCCGGCGAAGGCACGCAACTGCTGGTCTTGCATGCGTTTCACTTCATCCATGGGCACCATGTCCGGCTGGGTCACATACACGGTGTCCACACGGGTTTCCGGCAGGGCGGCCGACGGTACGTTGGAGATGGGCGGCTTGATGAGCCCGATGCGCACCGTCGTGCCTTCGGGGGTGGTGCTCACTTCCACACCGGCCAAGGCCACCACGAGCAGCAGGAACCCGGCCGCGACGGCCGCCATGCGCAGCCATCCCCAGGCCGGAGCTTGGTGGATGCGCAGGTCGAGTGCGGGTGCTTCCACCGGACGCACCTGCGCCAGCACCTCGCGGGTGCCGGTGATGGCCGCCAGGTCGGCCCGGCACCGGACACAGGTGGCGATGTGGGCATCGGCCGCAGTGGGAACGCCGGCGGCGGCGTCCATGAGGATGTGGGGTTCAGGACAGGTATTCATGGCGGATGGTGGCATAGGCGGGATCGGACATCAGCACGGCATGCAGCGCTTTCAGTCCATAAAAACAACGGGATTTTGCGGTATTGACCGGGATGGTCAGCACGGCGGCGATTTCCGGAAAACTGAGCTGCTGCAGTTCCTTCATGACCACCACTTCCCGCTGCTCGGCGGGAATGCGCTGCAGGGCGGCCTGGATGCGGTCCGACAGCAGGGCCTGCCCCACGGCCTGGTCGGCACTGTCGGTACCGGCCAGGTCGTGGCGGTCTTCGAGGGGCACGGCCCGCAGCCGGTGGCGTTTCACGCGTTTGAGTTCGTCGAGGCACTGGTTGCGGGCGATCTGCAACACCCATACGGTGAACCCCTCCACGGCCTTCAGATCGGCCAGCTTCTGATGCACTTTGATGAAGGTGCGCTGGGTGACATCGGCCGCGGCGTCGGTATCGGCCAACAGCCGCAGGGCCAGGTTGTACACCGGCCCGCGCCAGCGTTCCACCAGGCGGCCGAAGGCGCGTTCGTCGCCACCGCGGGTGGCATAGATGAGTTCCGGGTCGGTCATATCGGCTCAAAGACGACCGATACCGCCCGACGGTTCAATCCGGTTCGGACAACCAGCCGTGGCGGCGGGCTTCCTGCAGGGCCCGTTCGGTCATATCGCTTCGGAAACGGAATTCCTGGCGGATATCATACACATAGGCCTTGATGCGGAACTTGACCAGGTCTCTGGGCCCGGCGGTTTCGTGATAGGCATGCACGGCGATGGGTTTTCCCAGATAGACGTATTTGCTGGTGGCCGCCACTTCCCGGAAAACGGGTATCACGGCGGCGGTGTCGGTACCACCGGGCAGATACAGCTCGGCTACCACCTGGCAGTCCAAAGCGCCCCCGTTGGAGTTGGTTACGGCCTTGTTCATCAGTTCCCCGTTGGGAAACACGATCATCGAGTCGTCGTCGGTCACGAAACGGGTGCTTCGCAGGCCGATTTCCACCACTTCACCATACTCCCCGTCCACGGCGATCTTGTCTCCCACTTGGAAGGGTTTGTCCAGGATGATCATGATGCCTCCGAAGATGTTCTTGAGGATGTCTTGGGAAGCGAACCCGACGGCGATGCCGACCGATGCCGATACCGCGAGCACGGTCTCCATGGGCGGACTGAAAATGCCGGCGATGATGAACCAGGTGGCTACGGCCCACCCCAGGATCTTGATGACGGGGATGAGCCGTTTGATGACCAACCGCTGCCGAACGAACCGCTCGGCGATACCGTCGAGCACCTGTGTGAGGAATCGGATGCCCACCCAGGTGAGTATCAACACCACGAGGGCCATGATGATGTTGGAACCGGAGAGGAACTCGATCATGTCAGTGCAACAGGTTTCGGGTGTGGAGCAGGCGCTGCAAGGGCCGTTGCAAGGTCGGATTCACGCGGAATCCGTGGTCGGTCTCGGCCAGCCAACCCCGCGCCGTGAGGCGGTTGGTCCACCACCGCGCGTCGTCCTCGGAGGTGGCCTGGGTGCGGGCCAGGTCGGCCAGGCCCAACCGGCCGTGCTGGAAGATGGCCGTGAGGATGTAGGTCTCTTCGGGTGAGAAATCGTCGCCCAGTTCTACCGGCCGCGAAGACATGGGACGGATGGTGAACCGGTCGGCATGCACATCCCGGATGGACCGCAGCCAGAACAGCAACGCGATGCTCACATTCCCGCGGGCCCATTCGGCCAATTTCACGAAATAGGCTTCTTCGAGCAGTTCCTGGCGGGCGGCCTCGTCGTCGAGCACTTTGCGGTAGGCCCGGCTGCGGGCCATGGAGGCATCCGGAGTGAAAACGGCCACGTGGCCGCTCACGCGGTGGCGGGTCATCACGGCATCCCGCAGTTCCCGGGCCGACATGGTGTCGGTTTCGACCACGGTGGTGAACAGGCCGGCCACGCCGACCACCGCTTCCAGATAGTTCCAACCGTACCGGGATGCGGTTACGATCCAATGGTGCCGTTTGCCGGTACGCGCCATGAGGTCGCCGAACCGGCGCAACACCGCGAAACCGCCGGGTTCGCGCACATACAATCGTTCAAGACCTTCTAGCTCGATCACGACCGGGTCCATGGCGTCGGTAGCCGCCACAAATGCCTCCAGGTCGGCACAGGGCGCACCGTCGGTGAGCGGTGCCAGCACGGCGGCCAAGCCGGCCCAATCGGTTACGGGGTGCTCCACCCGCAGGCGGATGCGTGGCACGGCCTCGGTATCGGACAGACGGGCGGCATCCAGAAGGCTGGTTTTTCCGCTACCGGACTCGCCGACCACGGCCACTGCCGAAAACCGCCCCGACCGCCAACGGTGCGCCGCCCGCCGGAGCAACTCCAGCTCTTCGTCCCGGCCTTTGAGGTAGCGCAAGTCGGTGATGGGCCCGAAGGAGAACAACCGGCGGTAGATGAGGGGAAGGTCGCCCATGCGGGCTTCGGTTTCGGCCAGGAAATCGGCGGTGCGGGTGCGTTGGGCCCGTTTGCCGTCTTCCTTCACAAATCCGAGCCACTTGCGGAACGGCAGGGTGAATTCCGAGAGCTTGTCTCGAAGGTCGCGGTAGCGGATCAGCAGATGGTCGGCGGTTCTGGACCAAACCACATCGGCTCTGGTTTTCCAATCTAAAGCGGTGGTGCGCAATTGTCCTTGCTGGCGCATGCGGGCCAATGCCTTGAAATCGCGTTCGGCCACACAGGTGGCGGCCAGGTCGGCCGGCTCCGAGGTGGCCGCATCCAACTCGTCGAGCAGGGCTTCCAGTTTCACGCGGTAGGTTTCGGCCAGGGCCTGGCATCGTTCGGCCACACGGTGCACCCCTTCCCGGATCAGGCGCTCGCGCTCGTCCTCCCCGGCATGGAAGGCGGTATCCTTGAGCACGGCCAGGGTTTCTCCGAGGGTGGCCGCCTCGGTCATCAACCGGTGGTAGAGGCGGTTCATGCGCTCCGAGGCTTCGCGCAGGATCCTGTAGGCTCCGTTGATGAGGATGTCTTCGAAGGCCTCGCGCAGGGGAAAGCCTTCGGGATGGGAAGCGGTGAGCACCGTTTCCGGCAAGCTGGTGGCGGCCGCACCCAGGGTGGAGATGAGCTGGTCCACGGCGGCCTGTTCGGCCAGCACGGGGCGCCGGCCGGCCAGGGTAGCCACCACATCGGCCTCGGTGCGTGCGGCGAAGGCGGCGAGCAGATCGGGCGTGAAGGCATCGGCCGCGGCCTCGGCCGTTGCGAGCAGGTCCTTGTAGAGGGTGAGCACAGGCTTGCGCAGCTCCTGCTCGCGCTGGTGCCAGGCCTCGGCCAGCGCCGCATGGGCCGCCAGCCGCGCCGTGCGGTAGGTGGCAACGGCGCGGCTGGCGGCCAGGAGCGACTCGAGGCGGGGGGGGGGGGGGGGGGGGGGGGGGGGGGGCCCCGGGGGGGGCGGGGGGGGGGGGGGGCGCGCGGGAGGAGGGGGGGGGGGTGAGCAGGAAACCCGGGGCGGAGGGGGGGGGGGGGGGGGGGGCGGGGGGGGGGCGCACCCAGACCGGGGGGGGGCGGACGAGGGGGGATCAGAGGGGGGGGGGGCCTGAAGAACGAACGAAGGGCAGGGGGGGGGGGCGGGGGGGGGGGGGCGGCGCGGCGGGGGGGGGGGGGTG
>JANJTJ010000125.1 GCA_024711145.1 Balneolales bacterium | reverse complement strand
GGTGGCACGGTAGCGGCGGCCCGGATCCAGGAAGGAGAGGTCGATCCGGAGCAGGCGGCCGGATTCGTCGGTGATGCTGCCGAGGAACCAGCGCTCGGAATCACGGTCGCGCCGGGCGATGGTCACGTAATCGCCGATCTCCCCGTTCAGCACGCGGGTCTCATGCCAATCGGTGGGTACTTCGCGGATGAACCGGAAGGCCTCGGCATGTTTGAGGTAGTTCTCGGGAAGGTCGGCGGCCATCTGCAAGGGCGAATACAGCACCACATAAAGGGCCAGCTCCTTGCTGATGGTGCTTTTCACGCGGTTCTGGGGGCGGTAGGGCTCGAAGGTGAGCTGCAGCACGCCGGGCGTGTAATCGAAGGGGCCGGCCAGGTTGCGGGTGAAGGGCAGGGTGACCGTGTGGCTGGGCGGGTGGCCGCCGTCGCCGCCCCAGGCGTTGTATTCCTGGCCAATGGCCACTTCGCGGGTCATCAGGTTGGGCCAGGTGCGGCGCAGGCCGGTGTCTTTCAGCCCTTCATGCACATTGAGCGAAATGCCGTAACGGGCCGCCGTCTCCACCACCTTCTGATGGTGGCGTACCATGAACTGCCCGTGGTGCCATTCGGGGTGCTTCACGCCGCGTTCGTCGGTTCGGCGGATGTCGGTGCCATGGCCTACGTATCCGGTTTTCACGCTGCGCACGCCATTGCGTTGGTACAGGGCGAAAGCGGCTTCCATCTGCGATTCGTAATGCTCCACGGCGGCGCTGGTCTCGTGGTGCCCCATCAGCCTCACACCCTTCTCCCGGGCGTAACGGGCTACTTCCTCCAGGTCGAAATCGGGGTAGGCTTTGGTGAAATCGAATACGGCGCCGGCCCGGTACCATTCGCCTTCCCACCCGGTGTTCCAGCCTTCCACCAGCACCTGGTCGAACCCGTTGGCCGCCGCGAAATCGATGTAGCGCTTGGCGTTGGCGGTGGTGGCTCCGTGTTTGGGACCGATGCTCCAGGTGCTTTTGTCCAGGTGCATCTCCCACCAGATGCCCACATATTTGCCGGGTTCGATCCAGCTGGTGTCTTCGATCTTGTTCGGTTCGTTCAGGTTGAGGATGAGGTAGCTCTCGATGAGGCCCGCCGCATCGTCGCTGATCTGAACGGTGCGCCAGGGCGAAACGGCCGGCGCCGCGGTGCGCACTTTCACGCCGTCGCTCCAGGGCATCAGGTTGGCCTTGAAGGTGGTGCCATGGATGCGCTCGAGGGTCATGGTGCTCCAGTCCACCAGGGCGGCTTCGTGGAAACTCAGGTGCAGCCCGTCGGGCCGTTGCAGGGTGAGGGGCGTGTGCACGGTGTCGAGCGCGGCCAGGGGGCGCTCGTCGTAGTAGTATTCGAACCGGTTCCACTGGTAGGCGTCGATGCTCCAGGTGCGGGCCGGACCCTCGGGCAAGGCGAACTCGGTGTGTTCGTCCATGATGAGGAAGGCGCCGAGATTGGGCTGCCGGGGGAACTCGTAGCGGAAGGCGATGCCATCGTCGTAGGCGCGGAAGACCACGTCCATGCGCCGGCGGGAGGCGGAATCCTCCAACGCGATGCGCAATTCGCGGTAGTGGTTGCGGATGTGGCGTTGTTCGCCCCATACCTGCTCCCAGGTCTGGTCGAGCGAATCGCGCCGGACCGACACGATGCGGAAGCCCTGGTCGAAGGGTTCCTGGTCTTTCAGGGTGAAGCCGAGGCGCGACGTGCCGAGCACGGGCCGGCCCAGGCGGTCCACCCGGTAGGTCGGTATGCCGTCCATGAGCTCGAAGGTGATCGAATTCACAGCACCGGGCGATACCACCGTGTGCTTTTGAGCGGATAAGGGAGCGGACAGGCCCAGGGCCAGGATCAAAAGCAGCAGCGATTGTTTCATGGTGGAAACTCGAGGGTGAATGTGGTAACGGCGCCCGGGTTGCTATCGGCGCGGATGGTGCCGCTGTGGCGACGGACAAAATCGGAACATAAGGCCAACCCCAGGCCGGAGCCTTTTTCGCCATCGGTGCCGGGCGTGGTGCGTACTTCCTGCCCGCCGAAGAGGGAGTCGAGGACTTCCCGGGACATGCCGATGCCCGAGTCCTGCACCGACAGGCGGAAGCCGCCTTCGGCTCGGGCCTCGCCTCGAACGCGGACCTTGCCGCCCGGTCGGGTGTATTTGATGGCGTTGGATGCCAGATTGCGCAGGATGGTGGAGAACATGTGGCGGTCCAGGCGCACGAGCAAACCAGCCGGAACATCCACGTCCAATTCAACCCGTTTGACGGCGGCCGTCTCCAGTGCCGCGCCCAGGGCGTCGCGTACGGAGCGGTCCAGGTCGGTCTCCACCGGTTCGAACCGCATGCCGCCGGAGCGGGCCGCCGACCAATCCAACAGGTTGTGCAACAGGTCCAGGGTTTGGCGCGCGCTGCGCGACAGCAGGGCGGCATGTTGGGGGATTTCGGAGAAATCGCCGTTCCGGGCATCCTGTTCCATGAAGCCGGCCACGCCGAGGATGCCGCTGAGGGGGCTGCGCAGGTCGTGCGCGATGATGGACATGAGGCGGTCTTTGGCGTGGTTCATTTCGGCCAACCGGGTCTCGCTTTCGCTCAATTGCCGGGTACGTTCGGCCACCCGGGCTTCCAACTGCTCATTGGCCACCCGTAGCGACTCGCGGGCGATGGCGATGAGGTGGATGGTGAGCCCCACCGACAACACGAAACTCACCATGTTGATGTACCGGAGTTCCATGGGCAGCCCCGCCAGTGGGCCGAAGCCGAGCGCCGTGCCGGTAAGCACGATACCGGTAGTGGCCAGAACGCCTACGGTGGCTCCGGCCATGCGCAGCCGCAGGGCGATCAACGCCAACGGAAAGAGTACGGCAACCGGTCGGATCTCCTTGTGCATGTTCATGAACACGAGCACACCGATGAACAGGGCTGTAAGCAGCAGGCCGTCGCGCCAGGAACGGGATGGTACCTGGGACCAGCGGACCTGGCGGATGGCCGCAAAGGCCGGTACGATGAGCAACACGCCCAAGGCGTCGCCCAGGCTGGATGTGGCCGTAAGCCGCAGCCAGGAGGCGAGGTCGGTATGCACGTACACGCCGGCCAGGTGCAGATTGCCCACGAACACCCAGGTGGTGAGCAGGGGCGGCATGAGCGCTCCCCAGCCCATGAAACGCAGGTAGGCGCGGATGTCGTGCAGCATGTCGTCGAACGGAAGGTGCCGCACCAGCAGGTATGCCAGGGCCGGCTGTACGGTCTGCACTCCAACGGCGATCGCCGCGTGGTACCAGGCCGGGTAGCCTGCGAAAGCCGTTTGCACGACAAGGGCTCCCAGGAACACGGGGATCAATCCGCGCCAGCCGAGCAGCAGCAGGGCGCTCAGGGCTATGCCCGCCGGCAACCAGACCACCGAGATGTTGGCCGGTTCCAGATGGACGTATTGCACGCCGGCCCATCCCAGGGCCACATACAGGGCCCAGACGATGAGGTAGGGTATGCCGAGTCTGATATCCTTCATCTGTTCGGTTCCGCAGGAAAAACCAGTTCCACCCGTGTACCATCGCCGATGATCCAACGGACGGATCCGCCCAATTGCTCGGCCAAAGTACGGATGAGGGTGATACCCAACCCCTCTTCCCGACCGTTCCGGTCGGGATCGTACCCGATGCCGTTGTCGGTGATGGTCAGTGTGACGTGGTTTTCGTGCGATTCCAGGATCACGCGGATGCGGCCGGGCTCGCCCGCACCGAAGGCATGTTTGAAGGCGTTGTTGAGGATTTCGTTGAAGGCCAGGGCCGCCGGCACGGAGCCGGTCATGGGCAGTTCGAGCCGTTGGGTATCGAACTCCAAGGTGATGCCGCCGCCCGCCGGCCCCTGGGCCCGGTGGATATGCGCGCCCAATTCGCGGATGTAGGCATCGAAGGCGATCCGCGAGAAGGAATCGTTCTTGTAGAGCATCTCATGGATCAGGGCCATGGTCTTGATGCGGAACTGGCTTTCCTGCAGGGCCACCCGGATGTCCGGCGCGTCGGTGTGGTCTTTCTGCAGCTCCAGCAGGCTGTCCACGATGGCCAGGTTGTTCTTCACCCGGTGGTGGATTTCGGCCAGCAGCACGGTCTTTTCGCGCAGGGCATCGATCAGATTCTTTTCTGCCCGCACCTTTTCGGTGATGTCCAGGGCCGATCCGATGATGAACCGCACCCGGTCGGCCTCTTTGACCGGTGTGAGGGTGACATCCCAGGTGCGCAATCCGGTAGGGACCGGTACTTCGGCCTGGAAACGCAACTGGGTGTCGGTGGTCGCGCATTCGGTGAACCGTTGATGGGTGAATGCGGCGATATCGGGTGGCAGGGCCTGCTCGATGCGTCTGCCTTCCAGGTCGGCCTTGCCGAAACCGGTGCGGCGCAGCAAGGCGGGGTTCACCCGTTGGAAGCGGAACCCGTCGTCTTCCACGGTCACCAGGAAGATGGCTTCGTCGGTGCCCTCGAAGATGGTGGCATAGTCGCGGCGGGCACGTTCCAAGGCCTTGAGCATGGTGTGCTGGGCGGTGGTGTCGCGCACGACCACGGTGACCATGTCCTGGTCTTCGAGGAAGATGCGGCTTTCGAACCAGCGGGTGCCGTGCGGGAACCGCAGGGAATATTCGAACGTGGTGGATTTGCCGGTACGGAACACGCGGTCTATGGCGATACCGGCCTCCCGGGCCACATCGAACGGCAGGATCTCATCCATACGTTTTCCCAGGAACTCGCCGGGCGGCAGGAGCGGTTGCCCTCCACGGCCGACGTGTTGGTCCTGGAACCGGTGTTCCCGGTCGATGCGCAGGAAGATGTCGGGTACCGCCTCGAGCAGTTCGACCTCATGCCGTTCGCGCCGTTTCCGGGCGGTGATGTCGGTACCCACCGAATGGAAGGCGACCAGACGACCGTTCTCGAACTGCCCCTGGTGCACCCACCTGACCCACAATTCGGTGCCGTCGGGTTTCGGGTCGCAGGTTTCCGTTACGAAGGCGGCGTGTTGCGGCGTGCAGGCGGCGATGTCGCGGCGGACCCGGATGCGTTCTTCCCCGGTGAGGGCGTCCATCCAGCGCAACCCGACGCGCTCGGAGGCATGCACCCCGAGGGCATGGGCATAGCGGTCGTTGACGGCACGGATGGCGGTGTCGGTATCCGAGAGGATCAGAAATGCATCTGGATGCTCGGTGCTCCAAGGTGCCCGGAGCGGATGTGTTGGTACGGCCAAAGCGGATGACGTCTGGCCTGCAAGTTAGCAGGAGGCACCGGAAATCGGGCCTCAGTACCAAGATTTTACACGCACCCGGGGTGCCGCCGCCGCCGATTTCAACGGTGGCAGTTTTTCGTCGAGCCCGGTTGCGAACCACACATCGGCCGAACCGGTGGCGATGTAATGCCGGGCGATCACCGTTCCGGTCACTTTTCCCGAACCTCCCAACGTGACGGTGGCGGCCGGCGCATAGATGACGCGCGAATGCGCGTCGGCCGCTCCGGTAACGCTCACGGCGGTACCACCGGTGGTGACATGCCCGGTACCTTGGATGATGATGCGGCCCGAACCCGATATGGTGATGGCCGAGGTGTGGATGACCTGGTTCTGATTGTTGGTGTTGATGTACAGGGTTCCGCTGGCGGTCACGCTGATGGCCGGGATGTACTTGCCGGAGTAATCGGCCGGATTTTTGGTCACCGACGACGCGCCACCTACGGTCCAGTTCACGATGGGGGCGGTTTTGGCCGGATACTCGGGATACACGGGCATGGCGTGTTCCTTGAGCTGGGTGGCCACTTTCACGCCGCCCGGACCGATGTTGCCTGCCGAGTTGGCCAATATGGGCACGGTGAGCGGATTGCCGCCCGGGCCTATGGTCAGACTGCTGTCGATTTTGGTGGCCCATTGCATGCGGACACCCCCCACGGCGGTGGAATTGGTTCCCACATGGCCCCGAATGCGGGCGCTGCCTTCCAAACGGATGGTTTCCGAAGCGAAAACGGCTTTGCTGAGGTCGGGGTCCCAGGTGTCGTCGCCGGGTTCGAATTCCAACACCACGGCGATGGCGTACTCCTGGCCGTTGTGCCTGGCCGGCCATGGCGATGTTCTCGGCTTTGGGTTGCAGGGCTCCGCTTATCATGGCATGGTTGTAGGTCACCAAACCGAAGATGAGGGCCATGACCGTGAATATGGCGTAACGACCCATGGTTCAGTCCAGATTCCTCAGGTAGATGTCGCGTTGGATGGCGGTTCCCTGGGCGTCGAGTCGGATGCGCAGGAAATAGGGGGCTGCGCCGGCGGTGTCGGTTATCCGGAAATCGGTATCCGTCAGGCCCAATTCGAGGGTGTCGGTACGTGCGGCACCGATGGCGGGCGTGCGATGCAGGACCAACCGGCTGCCTGTGCGGCCTATGCGTACCGAATCGCCGGCGGCGGTACCGAACACGAGCACCGAGTCGTTGAGCTGGATGAGGCGGTCGAACCCGCGCACTTCCTCGTGCAACCGCTGCATACCCACGTTGATGCGGGCCTGGGTGGTATGTATGGCCGAAGTCTCCGCCGTGGTTTCGACCATGAAGATCTGCATGCTGAGTACCAGCAGCACCAGCATGCCGGCTACGATGAAGGAGATGACGAGGTCGTACTGGGATCCCAAGGGTCAGGGCTCCGGTATGGGAATGAGCAAGCGGACCCGCTGGATGGGAACGCCCTGTTCCCGCGACAGCACGCTCACGGTCACATAACGGCCCGGTGTGGAAAAGGGGAGGGTGGTTTCGGCACCGACAGCCACCGATCCGCTCAAACTGTCGCCGCTGGGGGTGACCCAGGCCCGGGTGTTGCCCGGTGGGTACAGGGTGGCCAGGTTGTCGTAGAGGTACCGGCGCGAAGCGACCTCGTCGGCCAGGGTTTGCGCGAAATGGATGGCGTCCTGCTCGGCCTGGATGCCCACGGCGGCCTCCAGGGTGGCCACATAGGTGCGGTTCACGTTCAGCGCCGTGAGCGAGAGCAGGGTTATGGCTCCCAGGGTGAGAAATACTTGGCCGGTTGACACATGCAATGATGTGTCAAATCCGCATCTGTTACACCATCCGATGCATTAAATTGACCTAATGCGCGCGCAGGCGGGTGACACGCCGCACCAGGCTTTCCGACCCCGACCGGACGACCAGGAAGTAGGAGCCGGCCGCGCCCGGCCAATCCAGGGTCACCTGCAGGGCACCACCCGGGTGCCGACCGAGTGAACGCCCATCCAGGGTGAAGATTTCGATGTGGTCGATGATGCTGCGCGATTCGACCGTGACGGGGCCCGCCGACGGATTGGGATAGACTTTGGCGAATCCGTCGCCTTGGGCATCGCCGCTCACCCGTAGAACCACGGATACCGCTTCGGACACATGCATGCCGGCTTTCACGCGGTAGGTGAAGGTGTCGGTTCCGGCGAACCCGTACACCGGGCGGTATCGGAATCCGCCATCGGCGGCGAGCTGCAGGAGTCCGTTGGCGGTGGGTCGGTCGAGTATGGCGCTCAGGTCGCCGCCGCCGGCCGCCCAATCGTTGGCCAGCACCCCCGCGTCGGCCGCGATGCGGGTTTCCGTACCGATGGCCACGGTATGGGAATCGCGAACGGCTACCGGATTGCCGGGCAACAGGGGTTGCCGTTCGCGGAAGATGTGGTAGCTGTCTTTCACATATTCTTCGGCATCGAGGGCATGGTTCCAGGTGGGCCAGAGGTAGCGCCCGGCCTGGTAGGTCGTGTCGCCATACCGGATGAACAGGCCCAACCCGTCGGACACACGGGTCTCGGGGTCGGGCGTGGCACGGTCGTCGTGCAAAACCACCCGCTGGCTGGGGTCCACCACGTGCATCAGGGTCCAAGGCAGGCGCACATCCAACCCGTTGTCGGATATCCGGACGGCATCGTGGCTGCTGGGTGGTATGCCCAACCGGTTCACCCGCATCACCCCGATGTATTGGGCTTCGGTATCGCCGATGTTGTTTTTCCACCGCACGGGCAACCAGGGCGCTCCGTCGGTAGGGATGGACTGATAGCGTTGATGGGCGGCCGAGGTGCGGTGCCAGATACCGTAGGTATCGTAGGCTTGGGTAACGAAGAGGTCGGCCGAGGAGTGGGTGATGCGTAGGAGGAATTCGGCCCGTGTGGGCATGACCGTGCCGTCCGGCATGCGCGATTCGCCCAGGTCGGGGTCGTATGTATCCAGCGCCACCCACAGGGTATCGAGCAGGCCGAAGGTGGCGCCCAGGCCGAAGCGCAGGTGCAAGTAGGCGAAATCGGCGCCGGCATCGATGTGGCGTATGCGGTCGGTGGGGGCGTTGGTGACCAAACGGGACATGAAATCCCCGGTTTTGCGGAATCCGATCAAGCCGTAGTTCTGCTCGGCGGAGGTCACGTTGTGCCAGATGATGCGCCGCTCGGCCAGGAAATCGTAGGGATCGGCCACCCAGGTCCGTTTGAACCACTCATCGATCCAGGCGAAGACCATGCCGCCCCCGGTACCGGCTTCCACGGTGTTTTCCAACAGCCGGATGGCCGCCTCGCCCTGCTGCCGCTCGTCGTGCCCGCCGTGGTGGATGCCGTTCTGCGCGTAGTGGGCTATGCCCCAGCTCGACGGGGCGCCATATTCGGCTACCAGAAACGGCATTCCGGCATAGTGGCCTTTCATGGCTTCCAAGTAGGCCAGGTAGCTGTTGGGACCGTAGGCATCGTACCGGTTCTGGTAGTCGCTGTCGCGGCTGATGAAATCGGGGTAGTAGGGATAGATGTGGTAGCTGGCGAACACCCCGGCGGGTGCCCGGCTATGGTCCAGTCCGGAGATGTCCAAGCCCACCAGGTCCTCGTTCTCATTCCATTCTTCGGGATGGTCGAAGGGGTCGAGCGTGGGCCAGCTGGAGAAGCTCACCGGCCGCATGGTGCCATAGGTGGTCCATTCATGCCCGATCAAACGGTCCATCCGTTCCACGAACCAGGCTTCGGTGGCTTCGGTGCCGGCAATGGACAAATAGGTGCCGGTGTAGGCGGTCACTTCCGCATGGCGTTCGTCGGTGGTCACCACTTCTTCGGGCATCACCTCGCGCCCGATGATGTAGGCCATGGTCCAGGCCGATACATCCGCCGTGTAGGTGCCGAACGCCTTGCCCACACGGGGCGCGATCTGGATGTCGCCGTGCACGGCACCCACGTTTTCCCGCATTTCCTGGTCGAAACGGTCGGTGAGGCCGAACAGGTCGTGGTCGTAGCCGGGTACTTCCTCCTCGAGCCAGACCCCGTGCATCAGAATCAGGGGTTGCCGGGGGTTCGCCAGATTGAACGCCCGCAATTCCTCATAGAAACGCGGGAAATGCAGGGTGTAAACGCGGATCACATTGAAACCGGCCTCCCGGATCTGCCCGAACCAGCGCCGGTATTGCTCGCGTGTGGCGGCCATTTCGCCGGGAAAGGTGCCGGGTATGCCCACACCCAGGTTCACCCCCTTCACAAAGAAGGGTACATGGCGTTCGCCGTTCCAAACCGTGATGTGGGTGCTGTCGGTTGAGAAGGGAATAGGGGTCTGGGCCCGAACGGCCGCCCCCGACGAGATGAGCAGCAGTACCGCCGCGAGCTGGATGCGCATGCGGCAAGTTACACGCGCCATGCCACAATGCGGACCGACTTCCGCCCTTGGGTCATGGGCAGGGTGCGTACCTCGCGGGCATCGATGCGGTCGAAGGCGGTGTAGATCTCGGGCAGGTGGTCGGCCCGGGCCACCAGGCTGGAGAACCAGCCCACCTGTGTCCCGAACGCCCGGCTTTCTTCGATCATGCGGCTCACGAAGGCGGTTTCGCCACCGGGATAGGTGAGTTCGTTCACCCGCCCTTCGAAATTCCGCTGGGCTTGCAAGGCCTGTTCCTTGCCCAGATTCTTCCACTTGCGGCGGGTTCCGGCCCGAACCATCTCCATATCCAGATGGAAGGGCGGATTGCATACCACCAGGTCGAAGCGTTCGTCGGCCCGCACGATGCCCTGGAAGAATTTGGCGGGATCCGACTGAAGCCGGAAATCCGCATGGGGCACGTTCCGCCGGGCCGAGTCCAACGCCACCGGATCGATGTCGCAACCGACCACCTCCCAGCCGAAGGCGGCCTTACCCAACAGCGCATAGATGGCGTTCGCCCCGGTGCCCACATCCAGTAAACGGCTTCCGGTGCCCATGCCGGCCACCTCGGCCATGCGGTGCAGGTAATCGGCCCGACCCGGTATGGGCGGACACAGGTAGCCCTTGGGCAGATCCCAATGCCGCACCCCGTAATGATGTGCCAGCAACGCCTTGTTGAATACCACGATACCCACCGGATCGGCGAAATCCAGACTGATGCGTCCGTATCCGTTGGGCCTCAGGAAAGGGCGCAACTCGGGCCAGGTGGTGGCCAGGGCCTCGAAATCGTAGCCGTCTTTGTGCGGGTTGTCGGGGTGAAGCACGTTGGGACTATGGGACTATGGGACTATGGGACTTTGGGTCTCTTAAATTACCGACGTACCGACGTACCGACGTACCGTAGCACCCATGATACCCCTAATCAACCCATCCACCGGCCGGCCGTTCATGGAAATCTCCCGCATGGGTGCGGCCGAGGTGGATGCCGCCGTGCGGGCCGCGCGGGCGGCGCAGCGGCCTTGGGCGGCTCTGGCGCCCGTCGAACGGGGGCGCATCCTGTACCGCATGGCTGAGCTGGTGCGCCGCGATGCCGAAGCCCTGGCCGTGCTCGAAGCCACCGACACCGGCAAACCCCTGCGCCAGGCCCGTGCCGATGCGGCCCTTGCGGCCCGCTATTTCGAATTCTATGCCGGCGCGGCCGACAAACACCATGGCCAGGTGATCCCCTTCCAACCGGGGCACCAGGTGGTGGCCAAACGCGAACCACGTGGTGTTACCGGCCACATTCTGCCCTGGAACTACCCGTTGCAGATGACGGCCCGCACCTTGGCGCCGGCGCTGGTTACCGGCAACACCGTGGTCCTCAAGGCCGCCGAAGACGCCTGCGCCACCGCCATCCGCCTGTTCGAGCTGTTCGCGGAGGCCGGCCTGCCCGCCGGCGTGGCCCATCTGATTACCGGCTATGGTGCCGAGGCCGGCGCCGCATTGGCCGGGCATGCGGGTATCGATTACCTCAGTTTTACCGGCAGTACCGCCACCGGCCGTACCATCATGGAAGCCTGCGCCCGGTTCACCCGGCCCCTCACGCTCGAATTGGGTGGCAAATCGCCTCAACTGCTCTTCGCCGACGCCGACCTGGATGCGGCCCTGCCGGTCATCCTCAACGCCATCCTGCAGAATGGCGGACAAACCTGCTCGGCCGGTTCCCGCCTGTTGGTGGAGGCACCCATCGCCCGCCGCGTGACCGACTGGTTGGCCCACCGGTTCAACAACCTGTCCGTGGGTCCGGCATTGGAAGACCCCGAAGTGGGCCCCCTCATATCCGCCAAACAACGCGACCGGGTATCGGGCATGCTGCGTGAAGCCGTGGGTGCCGGCGCCCGGGTGGTGGCCCAAACCCAGGTTCCCGATTTGCCGGGCTTTTTCGTGGCACCCACCTTGCTCGCCGATGCCGCTCCGTCCAGCTCCATCCAGCAGGAGGAGGTTTTCGGTCCGGTGTTGGTGGTCACTCCGTTCCGGACCGTGAACCAGGCCGTGGCGCTGGCCAACGGAACGCCTTATGGCCTTACGGCCGGCATCTGGACCCGCGACCTCTCACGGGCCCACGACCTCTGCGACCGGGTCCGCGCCGGCCAGGTCTTCATCAATACCTATGGGGCTGGTGGGGGTGTGGAACTGCCCTTCGGTGGGACCAAAGCGTCCGGGTTCGGTCGCGAAAAGGGCATGGCGGCCCTCGACGAAGTCACCGAACTCAAGACGGTGGTCCTTAAATACCTTTGACGTAAAGACTCAACGTCCCGCGTTGCGCAGGTCGTCCAAGTCCAAGGGGCGCGTGTACATGGCCAAGCCGCCGTCGGGGTCTCGTGGCCATAGCGCTTCGGGGCGGTCCCAGTACAACTCCACCCCGTTCTGGTCGGGATCGCGCAGGTAGAGGGCTTCGCTCACGCCGTGGTCGGCGGCACCGTCCAGCTCGATGCCCACGGCATCCAGCTTCAGCAATGCCCGGCCCAGCGCCGCACGGGTGGGATACAGGATGGCGGTATGGAACAGGCCCGATGTGCCGGGTGCGGGCGGTGGCCCGCCTTTGCTGTACCAGGTATTGAGGCCGATGTGGTGATGGTAGCCGTCGGCGCCGAGGAAAGCGGCTGCGTCGCCCCAGCGTTGCTGGATGTCGAACCCGAGCACGCCATGGTAGAAGGCCAGGGCGCGTTCCAGGTCGGATACTTTGAGATGGACGTGGCCGATTTTCATAGTGAGTCCTGAGTGTTGAGTCAGATTTGGCCGATCCACCAGCCGGGGTCGCATTCGTGGAAGCGGCGGCGGATGTGGGAGATGAGCGGTTCGGGCAGCGGGCCTTTGTCCACCTCGGTTTTGGCGGCCAGCAGGTGTTCGGGCTTGTGGGTACCCACGATGGCCGTGGCCACGGCGGGAGCGTGGGCCGCGAACCGGATGGCGGTTTCCAACTTGGAGTGGCCGGCCCGCTCGAAGCGCATGGTGGTCCAACGCCACCAGTATTCTTCGGCGTAATCGCCTTTGGGACATTCGGCGAACCGCCAGGGCGCATTGGCCAGCGGGCGTTTGGCGATGATGGGTATGCCTTTTTCGGCCGCCACGGGCAACACGTCGTCGAACACCCGTTGGTCGCACACATTCACGCTGCAGGCCAGCACGTCGAACCGGCCGCTGTGCAGCGCCCAACGCAGTTCGTCGTTTTCGCCGGAGTAGCCGGTGAGGCGGATCTTGCCGGCGGCCTTGGCATCTTCCAACGCGCGGATGGGCTCGCCCCATTCCAGGGTACCCAGGTTGCAGCTGTGCAGCATCACCACATCCAGGTAATCGGTGCGCATGGTGCGCAGCGCGTCGTCTATGCCGATGCGCACGGCGTCGTAGGTCCAATCGTCGACACCCGGAATGCCGTACCCGACCTTGGTGGCCAGGGTAACCCGTTGCCGGAACGCACCCAGGTGTCTGCCCAGCCGTTCTTCCGACAGATCGTAGCTGCGGGCCGTGTCGAAATAGGTGATACCGGCATCCACGGCGGTGCGGAGCAGCCGTTCCACCTGGTCGTCTTGTATGTGCGGGGAGCCGATGTGGCCGGCCCCGAGGCCGAGTCGGGAAAATTCCATGCGGGCAATTTATATTGCCCCGTGTCCGATTCCACGTCTTTCCGGCGCTTTTTGGCCGATGTCCGGTTTCCGTACCTCGCGGGGACCTCATTCCTGCTGTTCGGGCTCATCTTCGGGGCCTTCCAACTGTTGGAAATCACCATCAGATCCGGAAATCCGGGGGCCGACCTCACCTATCTGCACCTGAGCCGGGGCATGGTGACCAGCGGTGGCCTGGTGATCTGGATCATCTGGACCCTCTACGAATACCGTGACCGCATCCGCACCGTGATGCGCCAGCACGACGACCAGTACCAACGCCTGCTGGGTGCGGCCGTGGAGACCATCCTGCTCACCGACGACCACCATCGGGTGGTGTATGCCAACACGGCCGCCGAACGCGAGTTGGGGTGGACCCTGACCGACATGATCGGCAAACCGCTGACCGAGGTATTGCCGGTGGCCGGCGGTGTGGATGCCGCCCGCAACCGGCGATGGGAAGCCGATGTGACCACCCATACGGGCCGCGTGTTCCGTGCCGATCTGACCCATGTGGTCCTGCTGGATGAAGACGGGCGCCGGGAGGCCTGCGGCGTCATCTTGCGCGACCTCACCGAGACCCGCCTGCGCCAGGCCCAGTTGGAGCGGTCGGAGCGGTTGGCTTCCCTCGGGCACATGGCGGCCGGGGTGGCCCACGAGATCGGCAATCCGCTCACCGCCATCTCCTCCATCATCCAGCTCATGCAGAAACGGCCCCAGGACGAGTTCACCACCGAGCAATTGCAAGTAGTGCGCGAGAACGTGAACCGCATCAACAAGATCGTGCGGGACCTGGTGGATTTCTCCCGGCCCAAGCGTGCCGATCTGGCCCCCACCTACCTCAACGACCTGGCCGAGCAGGCCGTGGGGCTCATGCGGCACGATTCGCGATGCCGCGACATCCGTTTCGAGGCCGACCTTGCGGCCGACCTGCCCACCGTTACCGCCACCGCCGACCGCCTGCACCAGGTGTTGGTGAACCTCATCCTGAACGCGGTGGATGCCACGGCCGGCCAACCCGACCGCCAGGTGCGCATCCGCACCTGGGCCGATGCCGACATGGTGCATCTGTCGGTCGAAGACAATGGCAAGGGCATTCCGATCGAGGTCTTGCCCCGTATTTTCGAGCCCTTCTTCACCACCAAAGACGTAGGCAAGGGCACGGGTCTGGGTTTGTCGGTGAGCCACCACATCCTCACCGGTTTGGGCGGCCGCATCGATGTGGAATCCGAACCCGGCCGTACCTGTTTCAGCCTGCGCATCCCGCGCGAAACCATTTCATGAGCCGCATCCTCATTGTCGACGACGAACCCGGAATCCGGACCGCATTGGCCGCTTTTTTCCGGCAGGAAGGATATGCCACCAGCATGGCCGCCGACGGGCATGAGGCCTTGGCCGCCGTGAAGAACGGCAATCTGGACCTGGTGATCTCGGACCTGCGCATGCCCGGCATGGACGGCATCGCGCTGATGCGCGAGATCCGGCAGTGGTCGCCCGAAACCCTGGTGGTGCTCATGACGGCCTTCGCCAGTGTGGAGACCGCCGTGGAGGCCTTGCGGGAAGGAGCGGCCGATTATTTCACCAAACCGGTCGAATTGGACGAGGCCGGTGTGCGGGTGCGGTCGTTGCTGGAACGGCGCGACCTGCTGCGTGAAAACCGGTACCTGCGCGAGGTGATCGACCGCAGCTTCAATTTCAATTTCATCATCGGGGAGAGCGAGCCCATGAAACAGCTCTACCGAATGATCGAGAAGATCGCCCCCAGCCGCAGCACCGTGCTGGTGACGGGTCCGTCGGGTAGCGGCAAGGAACTCATCGCCCGGGCCATCCACCAGCGCAGCGACCGTGCGGCCAAACCCTTCATTGCGGTCAACTGCGGGTCCATTCCCGAAAGTCTGTTCGAGTCGGAGCTCTTCGGCCACAAGAAAGGCAGTTTCACCGGGGCCACCCAGGACCGTGAAGGCGTGTTCAGCCTGGCCGACAAAGGCACCCTCTTCCTCGACGAGATCGGCGAGTTGCCCCTGGCCATGCAGGTGAAACTGCTACGGGTACTGCAGGACGGCGAGGTGAAACCGGTGGGTGCCACGGCCGGCCACGAGGTGGATGTGCGCATTCTGGCGGCCACCAACCGGGATCTGGAGCAGGAGGTGGCCGAAGGCCGTTTCCGCGAGGACCTGTTCTACCGGCTCAACATCATCCGCATCCGCATGCCCGGGTTGCGCGAGCGTTGGACCGACATTCCCCTGTTGGCGGGGCATTTCGTAGAGAAATTCAACCGGGAATTCCGCAAATCGGTGAAGGGGATCGGTGCCGAAGCCATGCAGGTGATGGTGGCCCACGAATGGAAAGGGCAGGTGCGAGAGCTCGAGAATGCCATGGAGCGGGCGGTGCTGCTCTGCGACGGCGACTTCATACAGCCTTCCGACCTGCCCATGGGATCGGCGGGCGCCACGGCCATCGATCAGCTGCCTGGGGCCGATTCCGGCTTATCCGATGCGGTATCCATGTTCGAGCGGCAGTACATCCGCCACATGCTGGAGCGGTACCAGGGCAACCGGGGCGAGACGGCCCGCGCGCTGGGGGTGGACCCGTCCACCTTGTACCGCAAGATGGAGAAGCATCACCTGTTGGACAGCTGAGCTTCCGCCGCGCGGAAATGCACGTCGAACCGGACCTGCATGGCATTCTCCACCTGGATGAGCCCCATCATGGGGCGGGGTGGCACCACGCCGAAATCGGTCATGAGCAGGTCGGCGCTGCCGCTCAAGCGCATGCCGGTTTCGCCGGTGCGGCGGGCCAACGTGCGCACCGTGATCGGGCGGGTGGTTCCGTTCACGGTTAGCGCGCCGGTGGCATCCACCCAGAACGATTCGGGCCCGGCCGGCCCCACCAACGAAAAGGTGACGAACTCATACCGGATTTCCGGATGGGTGCGCATGTTCAGGGCATTGCGGAGGTCGCGGTTCATGGCGGCCAGGCCGCAATCCAACCGCGCAACCGGTATGGAGACCCGGAGCTTCAGATCACCAGCTCCATGGCCTCCACCGGCGCGCCCCTCCAGGTTCACTTTTCCGTCGACCGCGATATCGCGTGCCTGGCAGGCATAATTCACGGGCCCTGCCGTACCCTCGATCCGGATGGTCGAGGCGGGTTCCAATCGTATGGCCCGGTCCTGGGCACCCGCCGGGGGCGCCAAGACCAGGCCAAGGAGCAACCCGACCACGACCCGGGCCGGATCAGCGAAGGGCATTGGTTTTCAGGTCGAACCGGAGCGTTACGGTGTCGCCGGCTTTGATCGTACCCATCATGGCCGTGGGTGGGCTCAGGCGGAAATCCGTCATCTTGAAGGTGATGGCACCCGTGTAGCTGGTTTGGGCACCGGCCGTGCGGGCGGTCACCTGTACGGGCATGGTTTTCGTGAAGCCGCCTATGGTCACACGGGCGTTGGCCGTACCCACGCCTTGGGCGTTGAGCGATACGGCACCGGCCGATACCGTGATGATCGGGTGGCGCTCGGCTTTCAGGGCCTCATACATTTTGGAATCCATACCGCCTTTTCCGCTTTTGAGGGAATTGACCGGTACCTGGAAGCGGACGGAGTCGATGCTGGCGCCCGATGCGAACAGGGCGCCTTCCACTTTCTGCACCTCTACGGTCCAGTCGTGCAAGGTGGAGGTACCGTCGACCCACATCTTGGAAGCGGGTTGGAAGGCCAGGCGGGTGGATTGGGCCACCACGAGGGCGGGGACGAGCAGCAGCAGGAGGAAGAGGAGGCGTTTCATGATGGGAGGGGATTGGTGTCGTTCGTTATCAGATGTTCAACGAACCAGTTCCAAGTATCGTGCCAACCGGGAGAATACGCCGGAAACGGGGATTTCGGGGAAATCGGGGCGCCGCATCATGCAGGGTTGCACGATGGCCTGGCCGGTGGCCGTGCGGATATGCAATGGGAGGCGTGGGAAAGCCGGAAAAAACGGCTCCAGCGCTTCGGATTGCGGTTTGGCACGGTGTTTGGAAGGGGTCGGTCGTGAACCCGAAAGGGCCTTCCCTCCAAACCCATCCGATTTATCCCATGAAACGCCTCAGCCTCCTCACCCTTCTGACCTTCACGGTCCTTGCCGCCACGGTGGTGGCCCAACCCGCCGAAATCGACGGCAAACGCCCGAACAGCTCGGCCGGCATCAACATGTTCGAAGGCCAGAAGCCCGAGATCTCCGAGTTCAACGGTGTGCGCCTGTTCCACGGCGGCTTCTTCTCGCAGGATTTCCAATCCCTCACGCATGAGAACGCCAACGGCGGCCTGATCTACATCGGCGACAACTTCAACACCGCCCAAGCCAACTGGACCATGGACATGCAGCTCGAGCGCGGCGTGTACATGCACTTGACCACCTACCTGTCTTCGCGCCACCACAACGAAGCCTGGGTGAAAGGCGGATACATCCGGTTCGAAGCCCTGCCCTTCCTGGATGTGGCTGCTCTGAACCGCCTGATGGAATTCACCACCATCAAGATCGGTCACTACGATGTGAACTACGGTGATGCGCACTTCCGCCGCACCGACGGTGCCAATTCGCTCTACAACCCCTTCGTAGAGAACTACATCATGGACGGCTACTCGACCGAGATCGGTGGTGAGGTCCAGATGCGCTTCGGCGACCTGCTCACGGCGGTCAGTGTGACCAACGGCGAGATCAACGGCCGTGTGGATGTGGCCCGCCGCGTGGCTCCCGCCTACATCGCGAAAGTGGCCTACGACACCCAAGTGAACGACGACCTGCGAGTACGCATCTCGGGTTCGGCTTACACCACCCGCAAATCGAACAGCAACACCCTGTATGGTGGCGACCGCACCGGTTCCCGCTACTACCTGGTTACCGAAGCCACCGGTGCCACGGCCGCCGCCGCCTTCACCTCGGGCCGCTTCAACCCCGGATTCCGCAACGACGTGACCGCCTGGGTCATCAACCCCTTCGTGAAATTCCAAGGCTTCGAAGTCTTCGCCAACATCGAATCCGCCACGGGCTCGGGCTTGGCTGAAACCTCCGACCGCAAAGCCACGCAGTTCGCCGTGGACGGCATCTTCCGCTTCCTCGAAAACGAGCAAGCCTACGTAGGCGCCCGCTACAATACGGTGAATGCCGAACTGACCGGCGCCGATGGCGACATCTCCATCAACCGCATGGCCTTCGCCGGCGGTTGGTTCCTGACGCCCAACGTGCAAGCCAAAGTGGAATATGTGACCCAGAGCTACGATGGCTACGCCACCGCCCGCTTCGTCGACCTGAAATTCAAAGGCGTGATGGTCTCTGCGACCATCGGCTTCTGACCCTGCCTTGCTCCTGGAATAGACTGACCTGACTGTCATGAACACGCTGACCGCCCCGAGCCTGACCGCCGGGGCGGTCTTTCTTTTCGAAGCCGACCCCGCCCTCCGCAGCTCATTGGCCTTCTGCTTCCGCGAAGCCGGCCTTCGGGTCTGCTCCCACTCGGATCTGTCCGAGCTGGACCGCTTCGCTCCCGATACCGACCTGCCCTGGACCATCGTGGTGGACATCGACCACCAGACCTGCGATCTGGAACGCATCCTTCACCTGGCCACCGACCCCCGTTTCCGGGGGCGGTTGCACGTGGTGCTCGACTACAGCCTGAGCGACCACGAACCGCGGCTGCGTGCCGCAGGGGTGGCCTCGTTGCACATCAAACCGTACGAATTGGATTCGCTGCTGGCCGCCGTCCGGCTCAGTGTGCGCCCCCGCCCTTGACCGCGCTCCGGCCGGCACCCGTGTAGGCGTCTTTCACGAACAGCCACAACAGGGCGGAAACCCCCAGTGAAACGCCCGATACCAGGTAGATCACGCTGCGGTCTTCGAACGATCCGAGCCACCCTCCCAGGAACGATGCCACCAACTGGGGCAACACCACGCTGAGGTTGAACAGCCCCATGAACAGGCCCATGCGGCCCTGGTTCACATGTTCGCTCATGATGGCGAACGGCAGGCTCACCACGGCCGCCCAGCCCACACCCACCACCATCATGAGCAGGAAGAAGGCGGTCTGGGTGCCACCGGCGTAATAGAGGCCGAAATAGCCCAGGGTCATGACCCCGATGGCCAGGAAATGCGTGCGCACCCGACCGATCTTCTCGGTGATGGGTTCCAACACCAGGGCCGGCAGCAGGAACCCGATGGTGTTGAGCACGGCGAAGGCCACACCCGTCATGAACCCGATCTCGTTGTTCAGTTCGGCGCCCAGGGTCTCGGTGGTGCCGTAGCCCATGATCACTTCCTTGATGTACGAGAAACTGTAAACGAACATGGTCTGGATACCCAGCCAGGAAAACCCGTGAGCCAGGCAGATCTTCAGGAATTCGGGCAGGTTGGTGTCGGTACGGCCCTGCACGTGTTCGCCTTCCGAGGCGGCATTCAGCTCCCGGGGTTCCACCACGAACAAGGGCGGAACCACACTCATCAGAAACACCATCGGCACGCTCAGATAGATGAGGAATTCGTTGCCGATGAAGGCGCCCACCAGATAGGCCAGCACACCGAAGGCGCCGGATATGGTCTGCATCCAGGTGTAGCCTTTGGTGCGCTGGTCGCCCACGGGCGTCACATCCGCGATGATGCTGCGGGTGGGGTTGAAGGAGATGTTGATGGCCAGGTCCAGCGTGAGCGCCACGGTGATGGCCACCCCGATGATGGAATCCAGCCCGAGGGCGTCGTTGATGACCCCGATGTTCGGCAAGGCCAGCAGCATGAGCGCCGCGATGGTGCCACCGATCAGGATGAACGGCCGGCGCCGCCCGTTCCAGAACCACACGCGGTCGCTCACCACCCCGATGAGCACCTGCCCGATGATGCCCGCCAGAGGCCCCGCCGCCCACACGATACCGACCTGGTGCAGGTCGAAGCCGAATTTGGTGTTCAGGATCCAGCTCAGTGCGGCGATCTGGACCGACAGGGCGAAACCCATCGCGGTGGATGGGAGCGACAACAGCATGTAGAAGCCGTTGCTCAGGCGTTTTTGGAAGGACAGCATGCGCCGAACTTACCAAAAATGGAAGGCGCCGACGCTTCGTCCCTCAAAATCATCCTCCCGTCCTTGCGAAGCTCTCCGAACGCCCCGCGCGCCTATCTTTGCCTCCTATGCGCGCACATGCTCTCCTACCCGTACTCGTACTGGCCGCCGCTTTCGCAACGGCCGACAACCCACCCGCCTGGCAGGTGGAAGGCTCCCAATGGGAGCGTTGGCCCACCAGGGCCGTCACCTTCGAGACCGACGAAGGCACCTGGATGAACCTGGATGTGAGCCCCGACGGCCGCACCATCGTCTTCGACCTGCTGGGCGACATCTACCGCATGCCCATTTCCGGTGGCCGGGCGGAGCGCCTGATCGGAGGCACGGCATTCGACCAGCAGCCCCGGTTCTCGCCCGACGGCACCCGGATCGCCTTCACCAGCGACCGCAACGGGGGCGACAACGTGTGGGTGATGAATGCCGACGGCAGCGATCCGAAAGCCGTCACCACCGAAACCTTCCGCCTCTACAGTTCGCCCGATTGGACCCCCGACGGCCGCACCCTCTTCGCCCGCAAGCATTTCACCGATACCCGCTCCCTGGGTGCGGGAGAGATCTGGATGATCCATCCGGATGGGGGCAAAGGCCAGGTGATCGTGGAGAAGACCACCTGGCAGGCCGATCAGAACGAACCCTCGGTTTCGCCCGATGGCAAATGGCTCTACTACAGCTATTTCACCGGCAACTTCGATTACAACCGGGATCCGCATGCCGGCATCTACCGCATCGACCGGAAGCATCTGGAAACCGGTGAGCAGGAGCCTGTGGTGCGCGGCGCCGGTGGGGGCGTGCGACCGGTGCCCTCGCCCGACGGCCGCACCCTGGCCTACGTGAAACGCATAGGCACCACCAGCGCGCTCATGCTGCGCGACCTGGTCACCGGCAGCGAGCGGGTGCTGTACGACGGCCTGTCCATCGACCAGCAGGAAGCCTGGGCCATCCACGGCGTGTATCCGGCCTACAGTTGGACCCCGGACGGAAAAGCCATCGTGATCTGGGCCAAAGGCAAGATCCATCGGTTGGAAGCGGCAAGCGGCGCCGCCACCGTCATCCCCTTCACGGCCACCGTGGACCAGCGGATCGCCGAAGCCGTGCGCCCCGAACGGCGCCTCGAAGACGGCGCCTTCCGGGCGCACGTGATCCGCTGGGCCCACACCACGCCCGACGGGCGTAGTGTGGCCTTCCAGGCGGCGGGCGCCCTCTGGGTGGCCGATGCCGCCACCGGTGCCGCCCGCCGCCTCCGCCCGGGCGACACCGCGGCCGCGTTCGCGCCCGCCGTGTCGCCCGATGGCCGCCGGGTGGCCTTCACCACCTGGAACGACCGCGACGGCGGCCACCTGTGGGTGGCCCCCGTCGACGGCCGTGGTGCGGCCGTCCGGCTCACCCGTACGCCCGACCAATACGCCAACCCCGCCTGGTCGCCCGACGGCCGCACCATCGCCTTCGTCGGCGGCAGCGGTACCACCAACCGGGGTGCCGGCCTGTCCGGCGAATGGTTCCTGCGCCTGTGGACCGTACCTGCCGACGCCTCCGCCGAACCGACCTTCGTGATCCGCACCGCCAACCGCGGCCCCAACAACCGCATGCCCAAGCTCGGCTGGAACGCCGAGGGAACCCGCATCCGCTACCATGAGTCGGCCGGTGGCGCCACCGTGCTGGCTTCCGTGCGCCGCGACGGGCTCGACCGCCAGGTTCACCTCACCTCGGCCGAAGCCGACGAACTGCTGCTATCGCCCGATGGCACCTGGGCCGCTTTCAAGGTGCTGCACCAGGCCTATGTGGCCCCCGTGGTGGCCACCGGCGGGCGTCCGCTCAGCCTGGAACCCTCCGGCTCCTCCGTACCGGTCACCCGCGTTTCCCGCTACGGCGCCGACTGGCTCGCATTCACTCCGGACGGGAAAGCGCTCACCTTCAGTCTGGGCAACGCCTTCCACCGGGTGGAGATGGGTGCCGCCGCCGCCACCGACACCACCAACCTCATGCGGCAGGGGCGCATCGTCACATTGGCCGCCGACATCACCCCCGATCGGCCAACGGGGCGCATCGCCTACGTGAACGCGCGCATCATCACCATGAAAGGCGACGAAGTGATCGAACGCGGTACTCTGTTGGTGAACGGAACCCGCATTGAAGCGGTGGGTGCCGATGTGCGGGTGCCTGCGGGGGTACGCACCGTGGATCTGGGTGGCAAAACCGTGATTCCCGGTCTGGTGGACGCCCACGCGCACATGGGTTACGGCGTGTTGGACATCACCCCGGACCGCCTGTGGGAATACGAAGCCAACCTGGCGTACGGCGTGACCACCACCCACGACCCATCCGCTTCCACCCAATCCGTATTCGCGCTATCCGAACAGGTGAAAGCGGGCGTTACCCTGGGTCCGCGCATCTTTTCCACCGGGTACATCCTGTATGGTGCCCGCAGCGCCCAACGAGCCGAAATCAACTCCCTGGAAGACGCCCGCGCCCATCTGATGCGTCTGAAAGCGGTAGGCGCCTTCAGTGTGAAAAGCTACAACCAACCCCGGCGCAACCAACGCCAGCAGGTATTGGAAGCGGCACGGGAGCTCGACATGCTGGTCGTACCCGAGGGAGGGTCTTTCCTCACGCACAACCTGACCATGGTGGCCGACGGGCACAGCACCATCGAGCACAATATCCCGGTGGCGCCCCTGTACAACGACGTGCTTACCTACATGGGGCACAGCGACATCGGCTACACCCCGACCCTGGTAGTCAGTTTCGGCGGGTTGTCGGGCGAGTACTGGTTCTACCAACACGACGACGTGTATGCCGACGCGCGGCTGCGCCGGTTCCATCCGGCCGCCGAAATCGATACCCGCGCCCGACGCAGGGACATGGCGCCCGAAGCCGATTACCACCACATCCGTGTGGCCGAAACCGCCAAAGCCCTGCGCGACCGCGGCATCCGTGTGGCCACGGGCGCCCATGGCCAGTTGCAGGGATTGGCCATGCACTGGGAAATGCGCATGCTCGTGCAAGGGGGCTTCAGTCCGCACCAGGCGCTTCGGGCCGCCACCCTGGACGGGGCCCTCAACCTCGGCATGGGTGCCGATCTGGGTAGCATCGAACCCGGTAAGCTGGCCGATTTCGTCATCCTCGATGCCGATCCCCTGGCCGACATCCGCAACAGCGACCGCATAGCCGGTGTGGTGGCCGACGGCCGCTACTTCGACGGCGACCTGAACCCCGTGTGGCCCCGTGCCGGCACCCGGGCACCCTACCGCCACGCCGGCCTGTGGACGGCCGAACCGGGTTCCGTGCTCACCTGCACCTGCCACTGAGCCATGGGTTTCGATTTCCGCATCGCCTGGCGCAACCTGCGGCGCCGCGCCGGCCACAGCATCGCGCATGTGGCCGGCCTCACCGTCGGCCTCGCCTGCTTTTTCCTCATCCTGCTGTTCGTAAGCGACGAACAGGCCTACGACCAGTTCCATGAGCACAAGGATCGGCTCTTCCAGGTGGGAACCGACGCCTTCCGAGGCGAAGACGAGCATCATTACGCCCGGGCCAGCCGGGCGGCGGCCGAATTCATCCGCGACCGCTTTCCCGAGATCGAGGCCCAGACCCAGCTGGCCCCCTACAACCCGTCGGTGAAACAGGACGGCCGCTATTTCAACCAGAATCCGCTGTATTTCGCCGAACCCGATTTCGCCGACCTGTTCAGCTTCAGGGTGGTCTCGGGCGATCTGAAAGAGGCCTTGTCCACCCCCGACGCCATCGCCATCACCGAAAAGATGCGCAGCCGGTATTTCGGGCATGAAGACGCCTTGGGTCGCACCCTGGTACTTAACGACTCGGTGGTGGTTACCGTGAAGGCCGTGCTGGCCAACCCTCCGCGCCATTCCCATATCCAATTCGACGGGTTGGTCTCCTGGATCACCCAGCAGGACTGGCCCTTCCTGGCGCCTGGCGACTGGCTATTCCTCAACCAATTCCTCTACCTGAAAGCGCGGCCGGGCGTGGATGCCGCCCGCCTGGACAGCCTGCTCTCGCCCCTGGCCATGCAGGAATTCAGCGAGCAGTTGGCCGGTTCGGGCATCACTGTCCGGCTGCAGACCACACCCGTCTCCACCTTGTACCTGCGGTCCACCCGTACGGCCGACATCGGCCCGAAAGGCGATGCCGACTACGTGCGGTTGTTCCTGTCCATCGGGGTGCTCATCCTCATATTGGCCATCATCAATTATGTGAATCTGAGTACGGCCCGGGCCACCGAACGGGCCCGCGAAGTGGGCATACGCAAGGTGAGCGGTTCCTTGCGGGGGGCCTTGGTCGGGCAATTCCTGGGCGAATCGGTACTGATGGGGACCTTGGCCGGTACCGCCGCGGGCTTGCTCACCTGGTGGTTGCTACCGCATTTCAACCAGATCAGCCAGAAACAACTGGTAGGTGCGGATCTGTTCGATCCGGGGTTCCTGTTGCTGGCGGTGGGGGTCACGTTGGCGGTGGGCTTGGTCGCCGGGCTGTATCCGGCCCTGGTGCTCAGCCGCTTCCAGCCCATCGAGGTATTGCGGGGCCGGTTCAGCGCCAGCTCCAAAGGCATAGGGCTGCGGCGGGTATTGGTGGTGGCCCAGTTCACGGCCTCCATCGCGTTGGTGGCCTACAGCCTGGTCATGTACGCTCAGATCCGGCACATGCGCGACCAACCCTTGGGGTTCCGCATGGCGCATCAGATCGTGGTGAACGGATCGGGCGTGGTCAAATCCATATTCATTCCCCGGTTGGATGCCTTTGTGGCCGACCTGCGGGCCCAGAGCGGGGTGCGGTCGGTCAGCTATTCGTCCAGCGTTCCCGGCAAGGGGGCGCCGTTCTACAACATCTACCCGGAAAACGCGGCCGGCGAAGCCAACACCCGCGATTCGTACCTGGTGGCGGTGGATGACCAGTTCGACGACCAATTCGACCTGGAGATGGTGGCCGGCACCTTCTTCGATGCGGCCTACCCGGCTGCGGATTCCGGTTGGGTGATCAACGAAAAACTCATGGAGATCATCGGGTGGGCGTCTCCCCAGGAAGCCCTGGGCAAACGCATCAGCGTGGGCGACGACACCGGCGTGGTGGTGGGAGTCATGAAGGATTTCCACTATTACTCCCTGAAGAATCCGTTGCCGCCCCTGTTGTTGCAGCGGGAGAAACCGTGGACCAACTTCGTTACGGTATCGTTCGAAAGCGGTCCGCCCCAGCGCCAGTTGGAGATCGTACAAGCCGCGTGGGACCGTCATTTTCCCGAATTCCCGCATGTGGCCGGTTACCTGGACGACGAGTTCGCCCTGCAATACCAGAACGACCAGCTCTTGCTGCGGCTGTTCCTGCTGTTCACCGTGGTGGCGGTCTGCATAGCGGCGTTCGGTCTGTTCGGTCTGGTGAGTTATGCCGCCACCTTGCGTGTGCGCGAGATCGGCATCCGCAAGATCTTCGGAGCCGGCGGTTGGCATCTGGCCTGGCGCCTGGGTGCCGAAACCACCGTACTCATCGGTATCGCGTTCGTACTGGCCGTACCCATCTCCTGGCGGGCGGCGTCTTCCTGGATGGACGGATTTCCCTATCCGGCCGGAGTGGACCCCTTGCTCTTCGCCTGGGCGGCCTTGCTCACGGCCGGCATCACGCTGGTGGCGACCGGTTGGGTCATGTATCGGGCGGTGACCCGCAACCCGGCCGACGTACTCCGTTACGAATGAGCCGGTAGCCGGATCTCGAACACCGAACCTTGGCCGGGGGTGCTGCGCGCCGATATGGCACCCCCATGCGCCAGCACGATTTCGCGGCAGCTGTACAAACCCAGCCCCAGCCCGTTGGCCTTGGTGGTGGCGAAAGGTTGGAACAGCTTGTGCCGGATGAAATCGGCATCCATACCGCGGCCGGTGTCTTCGATTTCGACGACATGCTCCGCCGATCCGGTACGGTGGCGGATGGTTACGGTACCGGTACCCGTTGTGGCATCCACCGCGTTGCGCACCAGATTCTCGACCACTCGGCCCAACAGGTCGGGGTCGTGCGGAACACGTACCTGGTCGTCGATCTCCATGCGCAGGGTCAGGGTGGAGAGGCCTTCGGGGAGGGCACGGCGAACCGCGGCTCGCACGGTATCGGCCAGTTTCGTGTCGCGGATCTGCGGGTTCCATTGGTCGGGCCGCTCCTGGAACCGGCGCACCAAGGTCTCCAGGTGGTGACCGACGGTGTCCAGGGTTTCGATGGCGTCTTTCCGGAATTCGGGGTCGTCGAAATGCTTTTCCAGATTGCGGGTGAGCATGCCCAGGCTGAACACCGTGTTGCGGATGTCGTGGGTCACACTGGCACCGATCCGGCCGATCATGTCGAGTTGATGCTGCCGCGCCTGCATGCGGTCGCGATCGCGCAACACCCGGATGCGGTGGTCCACCGCCCGGTAGCCCAGGTACCCCGTAAGCAGCAGCATGCCCGCCAGGAACCAGGCGCTGGCATACCAGGGCGGTTGCACGGTGAACAGGAAACGGCCTTCGACACTCTCGGTGCCATCGGCGCCGACCGCCTTCACCCGGAACACATAGGTACCGGCCGGCAAAGAGGTGTATTCGCGGAAGGTTTCGGTACTGATGGCGCTCCAATCGGGATCGAAGCCTTCCAGATAGGTACGGTACCCCACCGGCCGGCCGATGCCGAACGAGGGGGATGCGAAGTTGATGCGGATGGATCGGGCATCGGGGCGCATGTCGAAATCCGGCAGGTGGCCGGGCGCCATGCCGGCGAACCAGAGGCTGTCCTGGTTGAGGAGCACCGACCGGATGAGCGGTTCGCCCGGTGCTACCGAGGGTGGCGCCTGGTCCGGCTGGAACCGGAGCAACCCGGCGGGATGGGTGACCCAAATGGTGCCGTCGGCTTCGGGCAAGACCGACAACATGGCCAATTCGCCCAACCATTGGTGTACCGGGTACCGTTGCATGCCTGCGGCCGACATCCTGGAGAGCCGGTTGTGTGCCCCTACGCGTGCCGCCAGCCACACCGCACCGTCGGTGCCGGTCCACATGGCCCGCAGATTGATGAGCGATCCCTGCGCGAAATCGGGCACCATCACGAACGAATCGGCTTCCGCGTGGTACCGGTACATGCGTTCGGTGTCGTTCACCCAAAGGGTATCGCCGACCAGATGCATGGAGAGGTCGTTTCGGCCGAATTGTTCCGGATGGGTGAACCGCCGTTCGGGTTCGTAGCGGAGCAGGCCGGTGTACGATGTCTGGAACCACAACCGGCCCTGGTGTTCGAAGATGCGGCGGATTTCTCCGGTCGGGGCGTTTTCGGGGGTGGTTACCACCCAGCGGTCGCCATCCCGGCGCATGCGGTGGGCCCCCTCGCGGGTGCCGAGCCAGATGTGGGTGCCATCGCCCGGACTTCTGTGCAGGGCCAGCACGGTGGCCGCGGGCTCCGGTGTGGGCAGCCGGCGCAGGCGCCCGTTGCGCCATTCGAACAACCCGCGGGCTCCACCCACCAACAGGCGGTCGCCCAGGTCGAGCAGGGCCCAGGCATCGCCCTCGAAACCCGGTACCGGTTCGAACCCGTGCCTACCCATGCGGAACAACCCGCGGCGGGTGGCGGCGAACAGCCGGCCCTGATGCCGCACCACGGCTTCCACCGTGCCTACCAGGCCATCCGATTCGTCGAACGAACGGATGGGATATTCGACCATGGTCCGGCTGAAGCCGAGGTCGTGCCCGGTCCACAATCCGCCTTCCCGATCCTGATACACATACCAGGCGATGTCGTTGGGCAACCCGCGTTCCTTGTTCAGGATTTCGGCCTGAAGCCCGTCGGCAGCCAGCACCACCACACCGCCGGTGCGGGTGGCGATGGCATGGCGGCCGTCGGACAACCGGATGCCGTGATACGGTTTGTGGGCGACCAGCCAGGCGTGGGCTTCGGAGGGTACGTGCTCGGCCCCGGCGGCCGTAACGGCGAACAGCCCGTGGTCGGCGGTGGCCGCCAACAGCCGCCCGGGCACGTCGGTGGCGGTCAACGAAAAGATGGGCCTCTGGGCGAAGGTGTCGCCCCCGGGCACGGCCACCAGGCTGTCGCCTTCCACGCGGAACAACCCCCGGCCCGGTTCCTGGGCATAGAGTACCCCATCCACCAGAAAGGGGAAATAGAAGCCCCGTTCGGGTCGGATGAAGGTGTATCCGGCAGCCGTACGTCGGATGATCTTCCGCACGGTGAAGAAGTACTGGGTATCGTGGGTGGCGTAGGTTTTCCACACATCGCCGAAATCGGCTTCGGTGGAATCGAGCTCGCCCACCAGCGATTTCAACCAGGGTTGCCCGGTCGCGTCGGCTTCGATCACTCCGAAATCGCGCTGCGACCCATACCAGACGCGACCGGCGGGATCGGTGGCCAGTGAGCGTACCACCGCACCGCCGGGGGCCGGCAGGTCCTCGAAACGGACGCCGTCGTAGCGCATCACGCCGTTGTTGTTGGCGATGTGCAGGATGCCGCGGGCGTCCTGGGTGATGGCCCAGATCTGCGGGTGCGACTTGTACTGTTCCGGCGTGAAGGCCTCCACACGCCATCGGCCGGGCAGGTCCTGGGCTTGCAGGGAACCGGCCACCGCCCAAAGCAGCAACAGCCTCAGATACCTCATACCCGTTTCCGTTTGGCTTCGCGCCTACGTTTTTCGCCGATCACCCAATCCATGAAGAGCAATTCCAGGGCAGCCGCCTCGTAGCCCTTCCAGTACCGGATCAGATGCAGGTATTCGGCTTCTGTGGTGGTGTCGGGGTCGGCACCATAACTGCGGATGATCCACTTCCTGAATCCGATCTCCAGGCCTTTGTCTTTGCGCGCGGGAAACCAGGCGTCGGTCCGATCCCGATACAGCATGAGGTCTTGGGCCGTGGTGGGGCCTATGCCCCGGATACGGTTCACCCGTTCCAGGAAAGCGGGAGGGTCGAGCCGTTCGAGTTCGTCCACATCAAGGCGGCCCGATAGGATGTCGTCGGCCAGGCCGATCACGTATTCCCCCTTCCGCTCCGAGAGGCCGTAGCGTTTCATGCCCACGGGGTCGGCACCGACCAGGCGGATGGGCCTGGGCCAGGCCGCGACGGGACCCTCCGGACCATCCAGCCGCTGACCGAACGCTTCACGAACCCGATACACCATCTTTTTGGCCGTAGGCTTGTGCGCGATCTGGCTTTGGATGATCTGATTGATGGCCTCTTCGAAGAAATTGGCCCTGGCTACGCGCTTGGCTCCATAGAAGGCCTCGAATTTCGGTGCCAGCACGGGGTCGGTGGCGGCCTGTTCGTAAAAGGGCCGCAGGTCCAGGTCGCACCCCAGGATATGGCGGATCACCCGTTCGGCGGTACGTTCCTCTTCGGCGCTCAGGGGTTCGCCGAACCGCACATCGAAGACGGGCTGTTCCGGCTCTCCGTTGTAGCGGATGACCGCGAGCACGTCCCGATCGCCAACCGGTACCGGACGGATGAATCCGGTATCGACGATGCGTTCGGGGTCGTGCTCGTGATCGAAATACGGGTCCACATCCAGTGCGACCCAGAAATCATGCGGAGGCGTGCTGACAATGCGCATGCCTCCAAACTACGCAATACTCAGTCGCTCACACGCGGTGCCGGCATGGTGCGGCCGCCTTGGGTCAGGGTCACTTGGTCGGCTTTGCCATCGGCACCCAGACGGAAATCGAGCTGGGCACCCACCTGCTCTATGACGAAGCGGGTTTCGGATACGGCTTTCATGCGGATGGGCGGTTGGTTGGTGGCCTGGGTCCAGTAGGCGTCGCCGTCTTGCCAGAACCGCAGCACGAAGTTGGGGGCCAATTGGTAGCTGCCGGCCAGCTTGGCGAAATGCCCATCAGGCAAGGCGAATTCGGCCGCTTCGGCAGGTGGCGCGTCGGCCGTGCGGGCATGGCGGGTTTTGGGGGCACGGCGGGTATCGAACTCCATGGCGTTCACGCGACCATCGGCACCACGGAGGAAGGTGACCCGCGACAAGGACCCTTCATACTGGAAGGTGTCGTTCCCTATGGGTTGCAGGCCGAAGGCGCTGCTGCCCGAACGCCGGCTCATCAGCACGCCGTTTTCCACATAGATATGCCGGTAAGCGCCGCCTTCGAGCGCATACACCCCGCTGTAATCGTTCAGTTTGGCGGCCGGTACGGCCACAACGGGTGCATCCACCGGCCGACCGACCAGATCGCCCAACACCCGGAATGCGAGGTAGGAGGGATCCGGGTCGCCGCCTTCGCGGTTGGTCAGCACGGCTACGAAGGCCTTCCGGTCGGGGACCCACAGCGCATGGGTCACGAATCCGTTGATGCCGCCACCGTGCTCGATCACCGTAATGCCGTCGAAGTTGGAGATCTGCCACCCATACCCGTAATTGGTGGAACTGCCGTCGTTCAAGGTGGTGGCCGTCCAGGCCCGGCGCAGGCTGGCGGCGGAAATCACCCGGCCATCCACCAAGGCCTGATGCCAGCGGTGCAGGTCGGCCACGGTGGATACCAGGGCGCCGGCCGCATGGGGATAGTCCATATCGATGAAATCGGAATTCAGAAATCCGTTTTCGGAGGGTTTGTATCCCTGTGCTCGGTTCGGAATCAAGCGGGATTCATCCCCATACCAGGTCTCTTTCAGGCCGGCCAGAGGGAAAATGACCCGTTCCATGTACACCTGGTAGCGCATGCCGCTGGCTTTCTCGATGAGGGCGCCCAGGAGCACATAGCCGGTGTTGTTGTAGTTCCAACGCTCGCCCGGGGCGAACTCGGCCGGCATTTGGGTGGTCAACCGGACCACGTCCAGGGGGTCGGCCCATTCGCCGCGCATGCCCGCCATAAAGGAGCCCTGGTTGGTATAACTGGGTATGCCCGAGGTGTGGTCCAGCAATCGGTGGATGGCTATGGTGTTTCCATAGGGCAACAGGCCCGGGAAATAATCCTCAACGGTCTTGTCCAGGTCGATTTTGCCTTCCTCGACCAATTTGAGCACCGCCACGGCGGTGAATTGTTTGGTGATGGAGCCGATGCGGAATACGGTTTCCGGACGGACCGCCACCTGATGTTCCAGATCGGCCAGGCCGAACCCGGCATGCAGTTTCACTTGGCCATCGATTGCGGCGATTACCGATGCGCCGGGCGCATCGGCCGGAAAGGCGGTTCGGAATGCCGCGTCGGTTTGCGCGGCCAGGGGGCCGGCACCGGCCAGTAGGAACAACAGCAAGTAGGTGTTTTTCATGAGGGTATGTCAGGATGGTTGGTTGGAATGGTGCGCGCGGCTACGGCCGAGGTGTTCCACGGTTGCCAGATCGGCGACCGAATCGGGCTTCGATTCCCATAAGATCCGCCGGATCCGAACGGATTTGAGCACCCAGCCGGCTTTGGTGCGGGTATTGCGGAACAGATGGCCGAATTCGGCCTCCACCACCAGCTCGGGCCGGTAGGCCGAGGTGGGCCCGAACCGGTCCACCTGCAGGGCTTTCAGCCGGAGCCGCACGGCGGCCGCTTCGGCCTCCGGAAAGGCATGGGTCTTGCCGATGGGCACGAACCCCTCGCCGGCGCGCACTCCCAGCGTTATTTCGGCTCCTGCCGTGTACAATACCACGGCCTGCAGCACACCGGTCCCGGCTTCCCTGTCGTCCTCGAACGCCACGCCCAGGCGCGGACCACCCGCCTCGGTCAGGCGCACGAACCAATAGGCCTCCCGGGGAGGCAGGCGGTTCCAGACCGACACCAGATAGACGTACCGGGATTTGGCATCGGGGCATCGGGCCAGCTCCTGCAACCAGGCCTCCACGGTGGGCAGATCCGGTTGCTCCCGCCCGCCGCAACCCAGGTTCTCGGCCAGCAGCCGTACGGTTTCGGCACTGTTGCCCACGGCTTCGCGGCAGGCCTTGAACACCGGGTCGTACGGAATGCCCAGCCAGACGCAGGCCTCGCGGGCCAGGGCCGCCGGCGACAGGGGCGCAGGCCGGCCACGGGTCCACAAGGCCCGTGCCAGCGCCCCTGTGGCCGGATCGGCATGCGAAAGGAACACCTCGGCCGCGGCGCGTTTGGCCGCATCGGTGCGTGCCGCACGGATGCGGTCGCAGGCGGCGCAGAATTCGCCGAACCCCGCCTTCATGCCAGGTACCGGCTTTCCAGACCCCGGGCGGCCAGATAATGCCGCACGATGTCCGGATTCGGAGTATGCGTGATGTGGGTCAGCCGCGGACCCAACCGCTCCACCAAGGCCAGCAGCTCGAAGAAATCGAGGTGGTCGCTCAAGGGTATGAGGGCGTCGGCTCCCGATGCCGCCCGGTGCTTTTCGAGCACGGCCCAACCCGAGACATAGGCCGTCCGGTACCGACCCGGATCCCCGTCGTTCGGCGGATACGGGGTGATCAGGGCACGGCCATCGATGATCCCCGGCTCATGCTTCCGATAATCTCCCAACGGAATTCCGAACGATTCATAGATGCCGCACAAGGCGAATCCCGCCTCGTGGATGGCGGTCGGTACCCCCGCTTGGGCCAGGATATGCATGATCTCCTGCGCCTTGCCCAGGTTGTAGGCTTGGAATACGGGCACGGCGCCCGCCGCCAGACTCTCCCGGGCGAAGGTGGCGATCTGGCCGGCCAGATCGGCATGCGGCTTCCATTTGTAGATGGGAAGGCTGAAGGTGGCCTCGGTGATGAGTTCGTCCACGTGCGAGGGGCAGTCGAACCCTTCGGAAGTCGGACTCGCCGGCGTGCGGCAGTCGCCGGTGTAAAGCAGACGGCCCGCTTCCGATTCCACCAGGGTGAGGGCGGAACCCAGGATGTGCCCCGCCGGAAAAAAGGTGATGCGCAGGTCGGCCGAGCCGAATGTCTGGCCGAAGGGTATGGCTTCGATGGGCCCCGTGAACCCGCGTGCCCGCATGAGCGCCGCCGTGGCAGGCGTGGCATGCACGGGCAGTCGGCGGCTGCGGGGCACGTGGTCGGCATGCGCGTGCGACACGCAAACCCATTCCGCTTCCGCCCGCATCCCATCCAATGCTATCTTCGCGCCCGACAGCCAGATGCCTTGCCCACCGATTCGTTCTATCCCATATCCCATCATGCTTGCTCTGGAAAATGTGCGGAAAGTGTACCAAACGGTCGCCGCCGTGGACGGCCTGTCCATGGAAGTCCGCAAGGGGGAGATCTTCGCCCTGTTGGGTCCCAACGGAGCCGGCAAAACAACCACCGTGCGCATGATACTCGGAATCATCGAACCCGACTCGGGTCGATTGCATTTCGACCCGCCCATGGAACGCAGCCGGCTCGGCTACCTGCCCGAGGAACGGGGTATCTATCAGGATACGCCCGTGGCCGAAACCCTGCTCTATCTCGGTTCGCTGCGGAGCGACAACAAGGCCCGGCTGAAGGAACAGGCCAAATTCTGGCTCGACCGGTTCGGCCTGTACGACCGTCGGAACGACAAAATATCCACGTTGTCCAAGGGCAACCAGCAGAAGATCCAATTCATAGCGGCCGTGCTCCACGAGCCCGAGTTCGCCGTGCTCGACGAGCCCTATTCCGGCTTCGATCCCATCAATCAGGAGCTCATATCGTCCTGCATCACCGAATTGAGGGCGGGAGGCATGACCGTGCTGCTTTCGGCCCACCAGATGCAGCTGGTGGAGCGCCTGGCCGACCGCTTCCTGCTGTTGCACCAAGGAAAGGAATTCCTGAGCGGGACGCTGGAGGAGATCCGCACCAAAACGGCCCGTGAGGACCTGCACGACATCTTCATCAGCAGTTTCAGCACCGGAGGCACCGCATGAACCGCAACGAGTTCCGCCTGGTACGCCGGGTGGCGGCCTGGGAATACAACCGCTTCTTCAAATGGAAGGATGTGCTGAAGGGGCTCATGTGGACCGTGCTGATCGGATTCCTGAGTTTCAGCGGCACGCGGTGGCTCATGCAGGACGCTTCCGATACCCCCGTAGTCGGCATTCTGCACAACGGCGTGTTCCTGCAGGAAACGTGGACCACCGAAGGCCTCGAGCTCATCGACGCCACCGGCATGACCGAAGCCCAGCTCGCCGCCTTCGATGCCGTGCTGGAGATCGTCTCGGCCGATGAGGCCCGGCTCCGCATGGAGGGCGACCGCCCTTGGACCGGTCGGTTGCAGACCTATCTGGATTCGCTCCGCACCGACTTGCGCCTGAAGGAGACCGGCATCGACCGCGCCTTGTTCGAGAACCTCGGCGCTCCGATAACCCTGGTGAAATCCTTCACCGGCGAAGCTCCCAAAGGCCGCATACCCAAGATCCTGGCCGCCATCTCCATCGCCCTGGTGCTCATTGCGGTATTCCTCAGTTTCGCCTACCAGTTCACCGCCATCACCGGAGAGAAACAGCAACGCATCACCGAACAGGTGGTGGCGGCCATCTCGCCTCAGACCTGGATCGACGGCAAGATCATCGGCATATCGGCCATCGGCATCTCCCATGTGGCCTTATATAGCCTACTCACGGTGGGGGTGTTCGGTGTCATCGGGCTCATGACCGATGCGCCCTTCGCGTCCTTCTTCGCCGCAGTGGATGCCTACACCGTGTTGCTCTTCTTCCTGTTCGCCCTCACCGGCATCCTCATGTGGAACGCCTTCCTGGCTGGTGTGGCCGCCACGATCGACGATCCCAATTCCTCCCAGAAATCGGGCCTGATGATGTTGCCCACGGTGCCGCCTCTGTTCGCCTTCCTGGTACTGATGGATCCCACCACCACGGCCGTGATGGTGCTGTCCTGGTTCCCGCTCACGTCCTACGCGGTCATGCCGGCGCGCATGGTGCTCGATGGCGTGGCCTGGTGGGAACCGCTCGGTGCCTGGATGCTGCTGGCGGCCACCGCCTGGCTGTTCCGTCTGGTGGCGGGACGCATCTTCCGCCTGGGTATGTTGCTCTACGGCAAGGAACCCGGTTTCAAGGAAATCCTGCGCTGGATCGGCCGGACCTGATTCCTACAACTGCGACCGGATGCCCCACAACAGGGGGAATACCGGCCGGAAGAGGGTGCGTTTGAGGTATTCGACCCCGTCGGAGCCCCCCGTGCCTTTTTTGGTACCGATGGTGCGTTCCACCATTTTCACATGGCGGTAACGCCATTCCTGCAAGCCTTCGTCCAGGTCCACCAGCAGCTCGCACACCACCGATTCTTCGGCGGCGGCACGCATCACCTCAATGAGGCCATCCTCCTCACGTCCGGCCTCCAGCGCATGCCCGCGCCGCTCCAGATAGCTGAGGAAGGAGGTCCATACGGTGCGCTCCGCATCGCCACGGATGCCCAGCACCGTTTCGATATCCCGGAACTGGGTGCTTTGGAACCCGCTGGAGTTGTCCAGAAACCCGCGGAAGCTGAGGAATTGCACGGGGGTCATGGTCTCGAGGATGTCGATCTGGCCCACCAGGGTTTTCCAGATGGTGAGCATGCGCCGCAAGGTGCGCACCGCCCCCCAGGTGCTTCCGGCTTCCAGCTCCCGCTGCAACAGGTCGGTTTCGTGCAGGAGCTGTTTGAACCAGAGCTCGTAGGTCTGATGGATGATGATGAAGAGCATCTCATCGTGCTCGGCCGGGTCCGACTTGAGCCGTTGTTGGTCGAGCAACTGCGGGATGCGCAGGTAGTCCAGGTAGGTGAGCGCCATTCGGGATATCTTTGAGGCATGCAAGATAGGCCCGCCTTCCGGTTGTTCGATACCCATTGCCACCTCTACCACGACCGTCTGGCACCCGATCTGGATGCCGTGCTGCTCCGTTGCCAGGAAGCCGGCGTTACCGACATCGCCTTGCCCGCCATCGATTTCGATACGCAACCGCTCGTGGAGGAACTCCGGGCCATCTGCCCTTCGGCCATCCGCCTGTATCCCATGGCGGGCATCCATCCCACCGATGTACCGGCCGATGGGGTGGATTTCGGGAAGTTGGAAGCCTGGGCCCACGAACCGGAGGTGGTGGGCATCGGCGAAACCGGGCTCGATTATTACTGGAGCCGGGATCTGGTGGATCGGCAGCAGGAATCGTTGCAGTTCCATTGCCGGCTGGCCCGCGAAACCGGCAAACCCATCATCCTGCATGTGCGCGATAGCACCGACGATGTGCTGCGCATCATCCGCGAGGAACAGGACGGGCGCCTCCGCGGCATCTGGCATTGTTATACCGGCACCCTGGACCAAGGGCTGATGGCGGTGGACCTGAACCTGCACCTGGGCATAGGCGGCGTGCTCACCTATCCGAAAGGGGGCATATCGGAATGGGTGCATGCCTTGCCGGCCGACCGGCTCCTGTTGGAAACCGATGCCCCGTTCCTGGCGCCGGTGCCGCACAGGGGCAAACGCAACGAACCGGCCTATGTGCGCGCCGTGGCCGAAAAACTGGCCCTGCTGCTCAACCGCTCCCTCGAAGAAACCGCCGCCCTAACCGCCGCCAACGCCGATTCGCTATTCGGAGCGTAAGGGCCAGGTATTGCGGATCTCCAGGAAGGTCTCGGCCCCCGGGTTTGCTTTCCAAGCACTACTCATCTGCTTCAGATAGTCGGAGGTTTGGGGTTCGGGGTTTGGGGTAGAAGACCCACTGTCCCAAGGTCCCAAAGTCCCAAAGTCCCATAGTCCCATAGTCCCAGCGTCCCAAAGTCCCATCGCCTGGAGCACCATCTCCGTGGCCCGGCGTTTGGCCTGCACCGAATAGCCGGCGATATGCGGGGTGGCGGTATGGGCCAGGGCGATCAGCTCGGGGTCGGCGTCGGGTTCGCCCACCCACACGTCCACGTGGGCGCGGCCGCCGCGGCGGATCCACGCCTTCAGGGCGGGTTCGTCCACCACGCCGCCGCGAGCGGCCTGGATGAGCATCTGCCAGCGGGCACGCCGGAACACGGCCTCGTCCACGAGGCCGTGTGTGCCGTACGTCCCGCCCCGGGTGAGGGGCACGTGGAAGGTGACGGCATCGCAGGCCAGCACCTCATCCCAGGTGGCCGGTAGCCCCCGGGGCGGGTCGTACGGCACCGTGCGCCAGCCGAGCGCGCGCAAGCGCCGCTCGGCGGCGCCTCCGGCGTGCCCGCAGCCGACCACGGCGATCGACGCCAGCCCGCGGCGGGCGGGCCCGGCCACGGCCGCCACATAATCGCCGACCGCGCCGGCGTTGCACCCCGGCGCATACGCGAACCGCACGCCCGCCGCGGAGCAGGCGTCCGGGTCCACGTGGTCGTAACCGGCCGTGGCCGAACCCACCACGCGCACGTGGGGCGCCGCGGCCAACAAGGCCGCATCCACGCGGGTTACCGTACGCACCAGCAAGGCATCGGCGCGGAGCAGGGCGGCCTCATCCGGTGCCCGGTCGAACCGCTCGAGTACCACGCCTTCAGGCAGATACTCCTCCACATGGGGGATGTGCGCGTCGGCCAGCAGCCGGGTCATCGCCGGTGCAGGAACCCCTTGGGCCGTTTGGATACCGGCGGCAGCAGGATCTCGTTGAGCACCACGGTGGACCGTATGGCGGCGGCATCCACTTTCAGCTGGATGGGCTCGGGGTGCGCCTCGGCTTCGGGTTCCACCGGGGCATGGTCCACCGGTTTGTGGAAGGCGAAGGACGACTCGTGCCGATGCGAGCGGAATTCCGGTTTCTTGTGTTCGGTGCGGACCGTCTCGAACGGTTTCTGCTCCAGGCGGGGCATGGGTGGAGGCGCCGGTGCGGGTACCTGCGCCGGTTCGGGCTGGCCCCCCAGCAACACTTCCAACTCCTTCAGGGCCTTGTCCCAATCCACGTTCAGGTCGGGTTTGGACGCGGGTTCCGGCGCCGGTTCCACCGGACGGTTCCCGGGCGCCTGCTGTTTGCGCTTGTTCAGAAAGCGCTCCAGCAACGGAGCCAACACGAAGAGCAGGATGAGGAGATCGGAAAGTTCCATGAGGAATTGGGTACCTTGGCAATATATGAACGTGCTATCCCTGATACGCCGCAAACGCGACGGCGAAACCCTTTCGGGTGACGAAATCCGTGCTTTGGTTGCCGCATACACCCGCGACGAAGTACCCGATTATCAAATGGCCGCCTTTCTGATGGCCGGTTTCATCCGCGGATTCGTGGACGCCGAAGCGTTCGCCCTCTACGAAGCCATGCTGCATTCGGGCGAGGTGCTCGACCTGCGCGACATACCCGGCATCAAAGTGGACAAACATTCCACCGGCGGTGTGGGCGACAAACTCTCGCTCATCCTGGCGCCGGTGGCCGCCGCTTGCGGCGTGCCCGTTCCCATGATCTCGGGCCGCGGCCTCGGGCATTCGGGGGGCACCCTCGACAAGCTCGAGTCCATCCCCGGGTTCAACGTGAACCTGGACCTGGACCGATACCGCCGGGTGCTGGCCGAACACCGCATGGTGCTCATCGGGCAGACCGAAACCATCGCTCCGGCCGACAAACGCCTGTACGCCCTCCGCGATGTGACCGCCACCGTGGAGTGCATCCCCTACATCGCGGCGTCCATCATGTCCAAAAAGATGGCCGAAGGCATAGATGCCCTCGTGCTCGATGTGAAAGTGGGCAACGGCGCCTTCATGAGAACCGAAGCCGATGCCCGGCGGTTGGCCGAGCGGCTGGTGGCCATCGGTACGGCGGCCGGCAAACCCACCATCGCCTACCTGACCGACATGGACACACCCCTGGGGCATGCCATCGGCAACTGGATCGAAGTGGAGGAATCGTTGGCCGTGCTGGCCGGCGGCGGGCCCGCCGACGTGCGCGAGCTCTCGCTGCTGCTCGCCGGCACCATGATATACCTGGGCGGCCAGGCGGAGTCGGTCGAGGCCGGCATCGCCCTCGGCGCGCGTGCCATCGAAGACGGTTCGGCCCTGCAGGCCTTCATCGGCTTGGCCGCCGCGCAGGATGCCGACATCACCTGCCTGCTGCATCCGGAACGGTATCCGCAAGCTCCGCACCAATTGGTGGTGGCCGCCGACCGCGACGGGTGGATCACCGGCATGGACACCTTCGCCATCGGCATGGCGGCCGTCGAGCTGGGTGCGGGCCGCCTGCGCAAAGAAGACCGCATCGATCCGGTGGCCGGCATCCGGCTGCAGGCCAAAACCGGCGACCACGTGAAAGCCGGGCAACCGCTGGCCGTCCTGCTCGGGTCCGACGCCGAACGTACCCGGGCCCAGGTCGGGGCGGTGGCGGCCGCATACCGCTTCGGCGACCGGGCTCCAGAACCCAAGCCGCTCGTGCTGGGTCGCATCGACCCTATATTGGGCGGCAACCCGCTTGAATGAGGCCCCGTAGCTCATTTCCATAGTCCTGTCCAACCGTTCAATACCCAACCGCACCGACCTTATGTGGCAACGTTTCGTCCGCGCAATCCGATCCATCTTCGGCGGCCTCATCGGCGCCATGGAAGACCCCAAACTCATACTGGAGCAGAACATCCGGGAACTGAACGACCAGGTTCCCAAGATGAACGAAAGCATAGCCACGGTGAAGGCGAACGTGCTGCTGCTGCAGAAAGAAGTGGCCCGTTACGAGAAACAACTGGCCGAAACCACCACCAAGATCCGTTCGGCCATCACCGCCGGCCGCGACGACATCGCCGAGTCGTATGCCTTGCAGATGCAGAAAGCCGAGGAGAACCTGGCTTCCAGCCGTCAGCAGCTCGATTTCGCCGAAAAGGCCTATGAAAAAGCCCTTCAGGTGAAGAAAGCCTTCATGCGGGAAAAAGACCGCAAGATCTCGGAAGCCCGCGAGGCCCTGCGCGCCCACGAGCGTGCCGCCTGGCAAGCCAAGGTGGCCGACACCCTGGAGCAGTTCGAAGTGGGTGGTGTGGACCAGACCCACACGGAGATGATCACCCGCATCAACGAAAAAACGGCCAAGAACGAAGCCCGCATGGAAATCGCCCTCGAAAGCGTGGATGCGAAAGCCATGGAGATCGAGATCGACGCCGAAAAGCTGCGTGCCCACGAGTTGGTGCAGCAGTTCAAGCTGCAAATGCAGGCCGATGCCGGCGATGCCGGTACCGGAGGCAAAGGCGGCAAGATCCAGGTCGAAGCCGACGAACCCGCCGCCGGCAAGAGCATCGGTCGGCGCAAAACCAAAGCCTGAACCGATCCATGGGTAGCGCCGAGGAACGCGAACGCCTCAAGGAGGAATACAAGGCGCATTACCGCCAGATCCTCCAGACCAAGCAGAAGTTGGCCGAATCGGAGCGTATGGCCAAGATCGCCGGTACCCTGCGGTCCATGAATGCCGACCATCTGCTCGAAGGCATGGACCACATGCTGCAGACCGTGCGCGAGAAGATCGCCATGGCCGAAGCCAAGCTGGAAGTGGCCATGGAGCGGCACGAAGCGCCCGAACCCGACCCGGCCGCCGAGCGCATGCAGGCCAAAGCCACCCTCGACCAGCTCAAGATGGAAATGGGCATGTTGGAAACCGAATTGGAAACCAAAGCCCGCGCCCTGGCTACCGACAAAACCCTCGGGCCGTCCGAACGCATCACCCAACCCGACCCCACGCCTGTTGCGCGCCCCAAGACCCTGGGCCGCAAATCCCCGAAATGAGAGCCGAACCCGCCATCAACTATCCCCGGGAAGCCTTCTTCCATCCCTTCAATCTCGGCTTCCTCTTTCTGGCCGGGCTCACCACCTTTTTCGTCAGCGATCTGGGTGCCATGAGCCTGTTCACCATTACGGTGGCCATCGGTGCCGAACTGGTGTACCTGGGTACCATTCCGCATTCCGAATGGTTCCAACAGTTGGTGAAACGCCGGTACCTGAGCGCCCGCGATACCCGCCAGGACGAGAAGGAACTCTTCTACACGCTCGACACCAAATCGCAGAAGCGGTTTCTCAAGGTCAAACACCTGAGCGAACGCATCCGCCAGAACTTCGTGAAATTCCCGGATACCAGTCAGGGCCTCACCGAAGCCATCGGCCGCAAGATCGACGGCCTGTCGTCGAACTACCTGTTCGTGCTCGATTCCACCTACCGGTTCGAACAGTATGTGGCCACCACCAAGGAATCGCATCTGAATTCGGAAATCGCCGAAGCCGAGCAGGAGTTGGCCGAAGCCACCTCCGAAAAACTGCGCGACATCAAACGCCGCCGGTTGGTCATCCTGCGCAAACGCCTGGACCGACTGAAATCGGCCAAGGAGAAACTCCATATCGGGGAATCGCAGTTGGAGACCATCGAAGACGCCATCTCCTACATCTACGAACAGAGCATCACGATGTCCAATCCGGAAGAATTGGGTATCCAGCTCGACACCCTGCTCACCGATGTGGAAGAGACCGTCACCATCATCGAGGATGTTGAAGATGAAGCGCTCCCGGGTTATCATCTGATAGAGAAAATGGAGGCCGACGAAGCCGAAGCCGCCGCCCTCCGCCCCAAACGATCCGCACCCGTACGCTGAACCATGCCCCGTTTCGAAACGCTGACCCTGACGGTGGACCCTGACGGGGTCGCGGTCCTCACGGTGAACCGTCCTGACAAACTGAATGCGCTGAACCGCCAGGTGATGCGCGAACTGAACGCCGCCCTGGATGCGGTGGAGTCCGACGCGGCCATTCGGGCCGTGGTGCTCACGGGGGCCGGCCCCAAGGCCTTCGTGGCCGGTGCCGACATCTCCGAGTTGGCCGGTTTGGATACCTCCACCGGCGAGGAATTCTCCCGATACGGGCAAACCGTGTTCGACCGCATCGAGTCGTCGGCCAAGGTGTTCGTGGCCTATGTGAACGGTTTCGCGCTCGGCGGCGGCTGCGAACTGGCCTTGGCCTGCCACCTGCGCGTGGCGGCCGACAACGCCGTGATGGGGCTGCCCGAAGTGACCCTGGGCACCATTCCCGGGTACGGCGGCACCCAGCGCCTCATGCACGTGGTGGGCAAGGGCCGTGCCCTGGAGTTGATGCTGACGGCCGTGCCGGTGAAAGCCGAAGCCGCGTTGGGCATGGGCCTGGTGAACCGGGTGGTGCCTGCCGCCGAAGGCCTCGAGGCGGCCAAAGCCATGGCCCGCCAGATCACCACCCGCGGACCCTTGGCCGTGGCCGCCGCCATCCAGGCCGTGCGTGCCGGCCTGAACGACGCCGATGCCGGCTACGAGGCCGAAGCCGAAGCCTTCGGCCGCCTGTGCGGTACCGCAGATTTCGCCGAGGGTACCGCCGCGTTCCTGGCCAAACGGCCTCCTTCGTTCACCGGCTCCTGACAGCGTGGAACCTCCCAGTAGGCCGGGCCGCGACCGGCTCATCCGATCCGCTTTCCTGCTGGCAACGGCGGCCTCGGTTCTGATGGGGCCCATCGGGCCGTACCTCATCCTGGCCGCCGGAACCTGGATCACCTGGGAATACCTGGTGTTCCGCGGTCTGCGGCTGCCCGCCGCTACGGTGGAAGAACCACCCCGGCTCGATGCGCAAGACGAGGAAATCGTCTCCAACATCCTGGCCTTGCCCGGAATCCGCGTGCGAGACAGCATGGTGCCCATAGAGGCCCTCATCGCCGTCGAAACGGGCACCGACCTGGAAACCGTGCGTCAGACCTTCATCCGGTCCGGGTTCTCCAAATTGCCCGTGTACCATGGCAGCCGCGACCGGATCGTCGGGGTGGTACTGGCCTACGATCTCTTCAAACAGCCCGAATCCCTGGCCGCCATCACCCGTCCTGTGCGGCTGGTCTCCGGCTCGCGTCGCAGCCACGACCTGTTGGCCGATTTCCGCTCCCAGGGGCATTCGATGGCGATCGTGGTCGATCGTACCGGCAAGGCCGAAGGCCTGGTCACCATCGAAGACCTGCTCGAAGAGGTGGTCGGCGACATCCGCGACGAACATGACGATATTCAACCATGAGCACCGTACCCGGTTATCCCGTTTGGGCGCAGGAATTCGCCCGCAAATATTTCAGCAAGACCCTCAACCAGTTCATCCTGCACGGCAACGTGCGCGACCTGGTGCCCGTGCGCGAGGGCAAAACCCACAGCTTCCATCGGTTCGGCAGTTTTCTGAACGATGAACTCTTCGGCACACGCGACATCGTGCTCCTGTTCGACCGGTCGGGTGGCATCCGTTTCCGTGACCAGCAGAGCCTGACCGACCTGCAGCGGGCCGTGCAGGGGTACGACAAAGCCAACGGCACCGAGTTCGCCGGCAAACTGCCCAAAGACCCCGTTCGGGTGTTCGCCCTGCTCGAGAACTACTTCCGCCTGCGCCTGGCCGACGGCAAAAGCATCGCCTGCGTGGTGGATTACGCCGAGACCATCGTACCCATGACCGACAGCGCCTCGGCCGGCAGCGAAGACCGCACGGCCCTGGTCTATCTGCAGAAATGGGCGCACGATCCGCTCTTCCTGGCTTCCGATTTCACCCTGGTGCTCATTACCGAGAACCTGGCCGACCTGAACCGGGCTCTGGTGCAGAGTCCGTACACGGCCAGCCTCCATGTGGGTTTGCCCGGCGACGCCGAGCGTACCGCCTTCATCCGGCAGTTCACCGACGCCAAGACCTACAAGAAGATCTCGCAGGTGCCGGTGGAGATCCTGGCCCAGCAGACGGCCGGACTGAGCTGCGTGAACCTGAACGCCGTGCTGGCCAGCGCCTTGGAGAACAAGTCGCCCATCACCTTCGAGAGCCTGTCGCAAACCAAGAAAGAGCTCATCGAAGCGGAGGCCTACGGGCTGATCGAGTTCGTGCAGACCGACCATTCGCTGGACGACGTGGCCGGCCACGGCCGGGTGAAAGCCCATCTGCGCGCGGCGGCCAACGCCCTGCGCAACGGCCGCCCCGACGTGATGCCCATGGGGTATCTGGTGGCGGGTCCCGTAGGTACCGGCAAGACCTGGATCGTAACCTGCTTCGCCGGCGAAGTGGGCATACCCATGGTCAAGCTGAAGAACTTCCGCAGCCAATGGCAGGGCGTTACCGAGGGCAACCTGGAGAAGATCCTGGCCCTGCTGGACGCCATGGCGCCCGTGGCCGTCATGATCGACGAGGCCGACGCCTACCTGGGCGACCGCAATTCCGGTGGCGACAGCGGCGTGAGCAGCCGCGTGTTCGCCCAGATCGCCACCTTCATGAGCAACACGAAGAACCGGGGGCGGATCGTGTGGTTCCTGATGACGGCGCGTCCCGACCTCATGCCGGTGGACCTGAAACGCCAGGGCCGCGCCGAGGAGCACCTGGCTTTGTTCTATCCCACTTCGCCCGAAGAGCGGCAGGAGCTGTACGAAGCCATGCGCAAAAAGACCAAACTGAGCCTGAGCGACCCCGCCTACGTGCCCGAGATCGTGCGCCAGGAAGACCGCATCCTGAGCGGGGCCGACATGGAAGCCGCCCTCACCCGTGCCAAATTCAAAGCCGTGGCCGAAGGGTTGCCGGCCGTTACACCGGACGTGCTCGAATCGGTCTTCGCCGATTTCATACCACCCACCTACCCCGAAGAGATCGAGCTGCAGAACCTGTGCGCCGTTATGGAATGCACCTCCAAAGACCTGTTGCCCGAGCCCTGGAGGTCCATGCCCCGGGCCGAAGTGGCCGAGCGGGTGGAGCAACTCAAGCTGCTCGTGCGCTGAAGGCGGCAACAGCCGTACATAGGTAGGCAAGATGCGTTCAATGGAAATGGGGAAGTTTCCATCATGAACGACATCAAATGGGTGTACGCCTTCGGGCGGACCCACACCGACGGCGACCGCAGTCTCAAAACCCTGCTTGGCGGAAAGGGTGCCAACCTGGCCGAAATGAGTGCCATCGGATTGCCGGTGCCGCCCGGCTTCACCTGCACCACCGAGGCCTGCGCCCGATTCCTGGACAGCGGTGGCAAATGGCCCGACGGCCTGCACGCCCAGGTTCGGGCGGCCATGCGGGCCCTCGAGGCCGAAACCGGCCGCCGGTTCGGCGACCCCGACCGGCCCCTGCTGGTATCGGTGCGGTCGGGTGCCGCCCTCAGCATGCCCGGCATGATGGACACCGTGCTCAATCTGGGCATCAACGACGACGTGGCCGAAGGGCTGGTGGCCGAGACCGGCGACGACCGTTTCGTGTACGACAGTTACCGCCGGTTCATCGATCTCTTCGGAGACGTGGTGATGGGCGTACCGCACGAGTATTTCGAAGACGTGATGCACGCCCTCAAGCAAGAGCGGGGGGCGGCGTCCGACGCCGACCTCACGGCCGAGGACCTGCGCGAACTCACCGACCGCTACAAAGCCGTGTACCGGCAGCATACCGGGTTCATGTTCCCCGAAGATCCCTGGGAGCAGCTCCATTTCTCCATCGAAGCCGTCTTCAAATCCTGGAACAGCGGCCGTGCCATCAAGTACCGCCAGATCAACAAGATCTTCGGGTTGGCCGGCACCGCCGTGAACGTGCAGGCCATGGTGTTCGGCAACCTGGGTGCCGGCAGCGCCACCGGGGTCTGCTTCACGCGGAACCCGAGCACCGGCGAGCCGGTGCTCTATGGCGAGTTTCTGGTGAACGCCCAGGGGGAAGACGTGGTGGCCGGGTTGCGCACGCCCGAGCCCATCGCCCGCCTGGCCGACCTCATGCCCGAAAGCCACGCCGAATTGCTGGTGCTCACCCGGCGGCTGGAGCAGCATTACCGGAACATGCAGGACATCGAATTCACCATCCAGAACGGAACCTTGTACCTGCTGCAGACCCGCAGCGGCAAACGGACGGGTCCGGCCGCCTTGCGCATCGCGGTGGACCTGGTGCGGGAAGGCACCGTGACCGAAGCCGAAGCCGTGGCCAAGCTGGTGGAACCGCCCCATCTGGACCAACTGCTGCACCCGCAATTGGACGACAGCGACGTGGCTCCCGCCGACGTGCTCGGCACCGGGCTGCCGGCATCGCCCGGGGCGGCGGTGGGCCGGGTGGTCTTCCATTCGGAAGATGCCGAAAAAGCCCGTGCCAAAGGGGAACCCGTGGTCCTGGTGCGGGTGGAGACCTCGCCCGAAGACGTGGGCGGCATGAGCGCCGCCGAGGGCATCCTCACCTCCCGGGGCGGCATGACCTCCCACGCCGCCGTGGTGGCCCGGGGTTGGGGCAAACCCTGCGTGGCCGGTTGCGGCGACATCGTCATCAATTACCGCAAACGCCAGTTCACCAATGGCGACCGCACCATCAAGGAAGGGGAGTGGATCTCCATCGATGGGACCAGCGGCCGGGTGATCGCCGGCAAGAAACGCCTCACGTCGCCCAGTTTCGATGCCACCTACCACACCTTCATGGGATGGGTGGACAGCCACCGCACCTTGCAGGTACGGGCCAACGCCGATACCCCGGCCGACGCCCTCAAAGCCCGCGAATACGGGGCCACCGGCATCGGCCTCACCCGCACCGAGCACATGTTCTTCGGGGAGGAGCGCATATCCGCCATCCGCCGCATGATCCTGGCCGATTCGCCCGACGAGCGGAAAGCCTCGCTGGACGTGCTGCTGCCCTTCCAGAAAGCGGATTTCAAGGGCATATTCCGAGCCATGGAAGGGTTGCCGGTCACCATCCGCCTGCTCGACCCGCCCTTGCACGAATTCCTGCCGCATACCGACGAGGAGATCATCCATGTGGCTCACGACCTGGATGTGCCGGCCAAGACCCTGCGCACCAAGGTGATGCAGTTGCACGAATTCAACCCCATGCTGGGTCACCGCGGGTGCCGGCTGGGCATCACGCATCCCGAAATCACCGACATGCAGGCGCGGGCCATTCTCGAGTCGGCCGCCGAGCTGTTCGCCGAAGGGGTGGATGTGCGGCCCGAGATCATGGTGCCCTTGGTCGGCCTCGAAACCGAATTCCGCCACCAGGCCGCCCGGGTGCGCGCCGTGGCGGCCGATGTGGAACGCACGGTGGGTCCATTGCCGCCCTACCTCGTCGGAACCATGATCGAGGTGCCCCGTGCCGCCCTGGTGGCCGACCGCATCGCCCAGGAGGCCGATTTCTTCAGTTTCGGCACCAACGACCTCACGCAGATGACCTTCGGATACTCGCGCGACGATGCCGGCAAGTTCCTGGTACCCTACCTGAGCGGCAAGATCCTGCCGGTTGACCCGTTCCAGGTGCTCGATACCGAAGGGGTGGGCAAATTGGTGGAAATGGCCACTGTGGCGGGGCGCTCAGCGAATCCGGATTTGCATGTGGGCATCTGCGGCGAGCACGGCGGAGACCCGCATTCCATCGCCTTCTGCTACCGCACCGGACTCGATTACGTCTCCTGCAGCCCCTTCCGGGTGCCCATAGCCCGGTTGGCGGCGGCCCAGGCCGAGCTGGAATACGGTGTGCGCGAGCCGGCCTAGGGCAGGCGCGTAGGTACCAGCCAGGCGTCGTCTCCGTGGCGCAGGCCGAGGGTCTTGAGTACCTCGGCTTCGCCCAGGGGTACGCCCTTGGGGAGCACCTGCACGGCGCGGATGCCGTCGGTTTTCAGGCGCTTGGCCACCTCCTTGGGTTTCCAGGGCAGGCGGTAGCGCAGGGGCAGCACGCGGCCGGCGAACCCGGCGGGCGCCGCGGCCGCCAGACCCACACCGCCGGTGGGATCCATCACCTCGGCGCCGGCGGCATGCAGTTCGTCGGCGCCCAGGCCCAACTTCCGCAAAGCGGCATCGGGCAGCAGGATGTAGCGGTCTGAAGCCGCCGTGCCCGACACCAGCACCGCCATGGGCGCATCCGCCGGCGGAGCCTGCCGAGCGGGTGGCGGCCCGGCCGCCACCCGCTCGAACAGGCGGGCGCCATCGGGGCGCAAGCCTACGGCACGGTACCCGGGGGCGCCCGCCCTACCGCGCCGCAGGCGCAGCAGCAGCTCCTTTACCTCGCCCGCCACCGACACGGCCACCACGTCGTCCAGCCCGGGCAGCAAGCGGGCGGCCTCGGCGGGGTCGGTCATGGGCGATACCTTCAGCAATACCTCGGGCCAGCGGTCGAGCAGGCGGGGCACCAGCGCCACGGGATCGGGTTCGTACGCGCTCAGCCGGAGCGTGCGCGCCCCGCCCGGCCTACGCGAAGGGTCCAGATAGACGGCATCGGCATCGGGCAGGCGGTCCAGCACGTCTTCGGCGCTACCGGTCAGGTACCGGATGCCTTCGCAGCCCATCACCCGGTGGTTGTGTCGGGCCATGTCGGTAACGGCTGGGTCCCGTTCCACATGCCATACTTCGGCGAACCGCTGCGAAAAGGCGAAGGTGTCGATGCCCAAGCCACCGGTCAGATCGATCAACCGCTTCCCGTTTCCCAGATAATCGGCTTTCCACCGGGCGGCCGCCTCTCCCGAGCTCTGCTCCAGGGCCAACCGGGTGTACAGCAACCCCTCGCCGTGCCAGGTGGGGTACTTGGCCGGCGCGCGCCGGTAGCAATCCAGCAGTTCGGCCTCGGCACGCTTGCCCGGAAACCGGAGCGCGAACTCGGCGGGGCTGAGGTGGAGGTGGGAGCTGATGAGTTGGAAATCCACGTCTTTGGGTCTATGGGTCTATGGGTCTATGGGACTATGGGACTTTGGGACTATGGGTCTGTGGGTATCCGTATCCCGTATCCCGTATCCCGTTACCCGTTACCCGTTACCCGCAATATGGCCCAGGTGCTTTTTGCCGTGGTTGGCGTATTGCTCCAGGGTGTAGGCCAGGGTGAAGGTGCGGCCGTGCTCGGGGTGGGTGAAGGTGCGTTGGAAATCGGCTTCGGTCATGGACCGGAGCAGCCGTACCCAGCGCTCGTGCAGCCCTTCGAGGAGTTTCAGGGAGGCTTCGATGTCGCTGCCGGCGCCGGCGTCGGCGGTGGCCGCCCAGGCATTCTGGTCGTATGGCTTGATGACCGGATTGTCTTCGGTGAGGGCCAGTTTGAACCGCATGTAGGCGTTCATGTGGGAATCGGCCAGATGATGCACCACCTGGCGGCGGGTCCATCCGCCCGGACGATACGGCTGGTCGAGGGCGCCGGGGGGCAGGGCTTCGATGGCGGCCCGCAGTTGCGCAGGCAAGGTTTCGATGTCGGTGATCATGGTGGGTGGTGGGTGGTTGGTGGTTGGTGGTGGGTGGTTGGGTAAGTTAGCACCCGGCTCCGCCGTAAACCCCGTGCTGGGGCCCGGGGTCAGCCGACAGCCGTTGCCCGTTCGACTGTAAGCGCTTACATTCCCCCGATGCGTACCCGCTTCCAACTTCGCTTCCGCCTGCTGGTCGCCCTGCCGGCACTCCTGGCCCTTGGGTGGACCCCGCCCGCCGCCGCCCAACCCGACCGCACCATGATGCAGGGCTTCTACTGGGATGTGAGTCCCGGCGGTGTTTGGTACGATACGCTCGCCCATTACGCCCCCCTGCTCCAGCGCGCCGGGTTCGACGCCATCTGGTTCCCGCCGCCCTCCAAAGGCGCCGGCGGACCCTTCGACGTGGGCTATACCCCCTACGACTATTACGACCTGGGCGAGTACGATTCGGGTCCCGGCAACCAGACATCGGGCGTGGGCAACATGATTCCCACCCGCTACGGCACCCGCGCCGGCCTCGACCGGGCCATCCAGGCCTATAAATCGCGCGGCATGGAGGTCTATGCCGATGTGGTGCTCAACCACCGCTCGGGTGGCCTGCTGGAGCCCAATCCCTATGCCCAATGGTATTCGGTGAAACGGAACGACAGTACCTACACGGCGTTTCCGCTCACCTACGGGTCGGGCCGCATCGCCTGGCCGGTGGGCCAGGGTCCGGCGTATTTCTTCCCGAACGGGGTCCGGAATCCGTCCAATACGGGCGATTTCTACAGCGACAGCCAATTGGCCGGCTTCCATCAGATGTATGTGAATTCGTTCGGCGGCGACAACGCCCTGCACAACGGCGACGGCTCCAACCTGCCCCTGGGCGATTCGCTGATGGCCTGGGGCCGATGGATGGTGGAAGAGGTGGGGTTCGACGGGTTCCGGTTCGATTTCGTGAAGGGGATGCATCCGGCCTATTTCAAACGCTTCGTGGACCAGACCGGGGTGGCCGGGAAATACACGGTCCATGAATTGTATGACGGGAGTCTGGACCGGCTGAAAACCTACCTGGGCCAGATCGGGGGCACCCAACGGAACGGCGCCGTGTTCGATTTCAGCCAGCGCTTCGCCTACAAGGCCCTGAGCGACGCCGGCAACAGCTACGACATCCGCGCCTGGCACGGCACCGGCCTGTGGACCCAGAGCGGAGTGGATTGGCGGCGCATAGCCACCTTTGTGGACAACCACGATTTCGACCGGTTGGACCATACCAACACCGTGCGCATCGAGGGGCATTCGCCCGTGGTGAACCACAAACACCTGGCCTACGCCCACATGCTCACGCACCCCGGCACGGCCACCGTCTGGTGGCGCGACTACTTCAAATACGGCCTGCGCGACCGCATCACCCGCCTGGTGCAGATCCGCGAGGCCTTCGTGCACGGCGGGGCCCACATCCTCACCGCCTACACCGACCCCAGCGGCAAATGGCAGGCCCCGTTCTGGCCCGGCAACGCCACCGAAGATCCCAAGCATGTGTATGTGGCCCAACGCCTGGGCATCAACGATGCGGGCGAGCAGAACACCGGCCTCATCGTGGCCATCAACAAACACAGCGGCTTCCGCATCGGGGTGTGGGTTACGAGTCAGCTCTGGGCCGGGCGCGACCTGAAAGACATCACCGGCAACCATAGCGAAATCCGCCGGGTGCAGAACGACGGTCGCGTCTATCTGGAAACCAAGGCCGGGGAATACGGCATCTGGGTGCCCGTGGAATACACCGTGGCCAGCCCCTTCAACCTCAGCCTGACCGCCATCGGCGGCATCGGCGAAGACCTGCGCGTGGGCGACACCGTGTTTCCGGAAGTCACCATCGAGAACCGGAGCCTGTTCAGTTCACAAAACGTGAACATTGTGTTCACAATCGGTGAACAATACCGCGACAGCGTGCTGGTTTCGCGCATCGAAGCGGGCGACCGCCGAGTGGTGCGGTTCGATTCGTTCACATTCAGTGAACACACCGATTCACTATTTGTGAACTCCCGGCTCGAATACACCCTGGACGGCGACCCCACCGACAACGAGCTGAGCCTGTACCGGTCCGTGCAGGACACCACCACCGCCTATCCGTTCCGGGTGGACGGGCAGCGCACCGAAAGCCGGTACCGTACCCTGGCCCTCAAGCAGAACACCAACTTCGGGTTCGGGGCGGCCAAAGACGTGCGGGCCATCCGCTTCGCCGACGCGCCCGACACCTTCTACGTGTTCGTGGACGCCACCATGCCCCTCACCGATGCCGACGGCCTGGGCCTGGTGCTCGATTTCAGCGAAACGCCGGGTGTGCCGGCCGGCACACCGATCGGCGGCATCGCCGGGGCCGGCCACTATCTGAATGCCGGCAACGGAGCCAACGGCCGGTTCACGCTGGATTTCGAAGCCGACCACCTGTTCAGCCTGTTCGGGGTGCAGAACGGTGTACCGGCCATGTCGCACGTCATGTTCACGGATGGTGAATTGAGTTCACGGAATGTGAACACCGAAGGGGCGACCCGCTTCTTCTTCAGGAAGACCGACGGAGGCTGGGAAATCGCCCTGCCCCGCACCCTGATCGGCGTGAACGGGGGAGAGGTGCGCGCGTTCGCCTTCGTGGTGAGCAGCACCGGCTATTTCAGCAACGTGCTGGTACCGGGCGACCTCACCGGCACGGCCGATGCCTTCGGCAACATCGGCTTCGCCGCGGACTTCACGAATCGTGAACAAACCGTTCACAGTACGTGGTGGCCGGTACGGGGTGGTGCCGGCGATCCCGACCCGGATCCCGAGCCGGAACCCGTGCCCGTTGCGCCCACCGTGGCGCCGGTGACAGTGGGTCCCACCGAGGCCACCACCGCAGACAGCATCAACGTGGTGCTCAACTGGCATTCGGTGGCCGGCGCCGACCGCTACGAGGTGCAGGTATCGGTATTCACCACCTTCAGCAGCAACGCCTTCCGCAGCGTGCTGGACGACAGCAGCACCGTAGCCTCGGGGTTGGCGGCCAACCGGAACCACTACTGGCGCGTGCGGGCCGGCAACGACGGCGGATGGGGGCCCTGGAGCCCGCGCCGGAGTTTCCGCACGCCGGTGGTGACGTCGGTGGACAGCGGACAGATGACAGGGGACAGTTTCGAACTCGATCCCGCCTATCCCAACCCCTTCAATCCTTCGACGGTTGTCAGTTATCAGTTGTCGGTTTTCGGTAAGACCAGGTTGGCGGTGTATGACCTGTTGGGTCGGGAAGTGGCGGTGCTGGTGGACGGTGTGATGCCGGTGGGGGCGCACACGGTCACCTTCGACGGGGCCGGACTCTCGAGCGGGATCTACCTGATCCGGCTGGAGAGCGGGGGCGAGGTAGCGGTGCGGCGGGTGACGCTGCTGAAGTAGGGGGGCTGAAGGGGTGCGGCTAAAGCCGCACCTCGGTAAGGCCTGATTCGTGAAGGCTTAAGCTGCTGAAGCGGCACCTCGGTAAGACGAGCTTCGAGAGAGCTTAAGCGGCTGAAGCGGCACCTCGGTAAGACGTGCTTCGAGAGAGCTTACTCGGCTGAAGCGGCACCTCGGTAAGACGTGCTTCGAGAGAGCTTACTCGGCAGAAGCGGCAGGCGCAAAATCCACTATACCGGACGCATCGCGATTCTTTAACTTGAGGGGAACATTCCCAGAAACCCTAACCACCGGATTCTTATGAACCTACGTTACCGAATTGTTACGGCCGCCCTGGTGGCCCTGCCTATGGCCGTTTCGGCCCAGACCACGTACCTGTCGGCCGATTTCTCAACTTATACCGGCAACGCCGAGTTGGTGGGGCAGAACGGCTGGACCCAGATCGGCACCAATGGGAACAACCCCCTGTTCGTGTCGCCCAGCGG
>JANJTJ010000119.1 GCA_024711145.1 Balneolales bacterium | reverse complement strand
TCTGTCAATTCCATTTGTGGTATTTGCGCAAAATAATAACGCAAATTACTACCACTACTATTATGGAAAGCAGGTTGCCCTCGAAATCGTTCCTAACCGGTATGTGCTGGTATATGATGTAGCAGTTGAGCGATCTTTAGTGATGAAGGGGTGGATCTGTACCATGAAGATCTAGATGATAATTTACTTCGTGACGGCAGTGGTAATATTATTGGAATCAATACGACCAATACTGGTTCGTCTAACGATCCACACCCATATGGCAATAACGCGCACGGTACAGCTAGTTCAGGTGTGGCTGCAGCTATGGGAAACAATAGCGTCGAGCGTCTTTTTGGGCACATGTAGGACTTGGGGATGTCGACGCTGCCCGCCTTGAATTGGAAGGCATGTCGGACCGGAGCCGTGCCGCGTACCTGTCGACCTTTTTAGGAGAAAACACCCAAGAACATACGGTTTTAGAAACAGACGTTGATGACATGACGGTTGCCAACTATCCGAATCCGTTCAATCCTGTCACCGTGATAGCTTATCGGTTGTTGGAGCCCGGCAGGGTTCGCTTAGCCATTTATGATGTGTTGGGCCGCCAGGTAGCCGTATTGGTCAATGGGCACGCACACCCGGGCCGTCACACCGCCACCTTCGACGGCGCCGGGCTGGCTTCGGGGATCTACCTGGTGCGCCTGGAGGCGGACGGCACGACGCGGACCCTGCGGATCACGCTGATGAAATGAGGCCCGCCGCCGTGAACCCGTTGGCCGTCAGCCGCAAACCCTCTCACAAACCCTCCTGCCGTCCTGCGATGAAGCGCAGGCGGCCGCCGGTGAAGAGCGCATCCTCCTCCAGGGCGATGCGCACGTCGCCCCAGCCGGGTACGGCCACGGTCACGTTCAGCTCGATGCTCCAGGCGGTTTCCGGAAAGATGGGGTGATCCCCGTCGCCGGGCACCCCTTCCTGCTTGTCCCACATCCCGACGGTACTGCCGGCCGCGTGGCCGTGGTACCCGATGGGATGCGTGTAGATGCTGGGACGCAACCCCTCGGCGATGGCCCGTTCCCGGGCTACCCGCAAGGCCGCGTTGCCGGTGGGCTGCGTGGCCATTTCTTCCATGAGGATGTCCTGAAGGCGGTTTCCCTGCGCGAACGCCGCCCGCAAGGCCGCCGGCGTACCGGTCTCGCCCGCCTCGGGCAGATACACCATGCGTTGGGTGTCGGTGTTCAGCCCGAAATAGGTGATGCCGAAATCCACATGCACCAGGTCGCCGGCACGCAGGGTGTCGTCCATGGGCCGACCCTCCCGCCGTTGCAGGCTCACCCCGGGATGGAACCAGGTCTCCAGGCCCAGCCCCCGCACCCGTTCGCGGAACCACCATTCCAGGCCGTCGGTGGTGGTGCGGCCGGGCTCGATGACGCCCCCGCGCAGGCCCTCCTCCACGATGGCATGTGCCACTTCGTTGATGTGGACGTATTTCGCCTGCTCGGCCGGGGTGCGCGTTTCGAGCCAACCCACGGCGGCCGCCTCGGCCGAAACCAGCCGCGAGAGGTACCGCGGTGGCAGGGCGTCGACCAGACGGTCGTGCTCGGTTTTGGTGAGGCCGTTGGCATGGTCGAACCGCTCGGAGATGTTGATGCCGATGCGGGCCGGATCGTACCGCTCCAGCAGTTGCGCCGTACGCACGAAGGGGTCGGGCACGGAGTCCGGGTCCCAGGCCGACGGAAACAGCCGACCCACCGGGTACCGCGCCACCGCCATGCGTTCCACGGCACCCGTCTCGGCATTGCGCGCGAACAGCAGGATGGTGGTGCGCCGGGCCGAGAGCCAGGTGGCCGGCAGCATGGTCTTCAGTACGGGGTCCTCGTTGTATTCGGCGCCGATGAGCACCCAGGCGTCCAGGTCGGCCCGGTCCAGCAGGACGGGAACGAGGGCATCGAGCCGGGCCACGGCCACCGAGTCGCGCCAGGCGGCCTGCTCCTGCAGGGTGGCCACCGGAGGCATCCACACCAGCAGGGCCATCACGAGTATCATCACAATACACCCTCCATGGTTTCGCGGATGAGGTTGTCCACCACCGCTTTCTGGCTGCCGGTTTCGGCGAAGACCCGCAACTGGCGGTCGGCCGAGGTACCCTGACTCAGGATTTTGGGAATCTGGGAGATCTCGTCGCGGATGCCCAGGTCGTCCACCACATCGTCCACGAACCCGAGCAGCTCATAGATCAGTTGCTTGGCATCCACTTCCTTCTTCTTGCCCAGATCGATGAGCTTGCCGTCGATGCCGTAGCGCACGGCCCGCCATTTGTTTTCCTGGATCAGTTCGTTGCGATAGACCCGCCAGCTCATGTTGTTGCGGCGCAGTTTCATGAGCTTGGCCGTGAGCGCCACCTTGAGGGCGCAGATGGCGATGGCCTCGTCCAACCGCGTGACCACATCCGTGATGCGGAATTCGAGGGTGGGATATTTGGGCGAGGGGCGCAGGTCCCAGCGGATCTTGGTGGGTTCGTCGAAGCAGTTCGTCTTGATGGCCACATCGATGTATTCCAGATAATCGCCCCAACTGCGCAGCTGGGGCGGAATGCCCGTGCGGGGCAGGGCCTCGAAAATCACCGAACGGTACGATTTCAAGCCGGTATCGTACCCGTCCCAGAAGGGCGAACTGGTGCTCAAGGCCAACAGGTGCGGACAGAAATAGCTCAACTGGTTCATCAGGTCGATGCGCAGGTCGTCGTCCTCGATGCCGATATGCATGTGCATGCCGCAGATGAGCAGCTGCCGGGCCAGCACCTTGTTCTCGAACACCAGGCCCTCGTAGCGGGTGCGCTCCGTGATGGACTGCGTGCTCCATTTCGAGAAGGGATGCGTGGCCGCCGCGATGATGTTGAGCCCGTTGTTCTGCGCGATCTGATGCACTGTTTTGCGCGCATGCCGCAGCTGGTCGCGCGCTTCCTGGATGGAATGGCACACCGGCGTACCCACCTCCACCTGGCATTGCAGCATCTCGGTGGTGATCTGGTTGCCCAGTTTGTCCTTCCCGTCCTTCAGGAAGATCTCGATGGAGGAACTGAGCTCACCGGTCTCGGGATCCACGATGAGGTATTCCTCTTCGATGCCGATGGTGTAGGTATAAGGGGATTTGGCCATGGGCGGATGATACCGCCCGGCGGGGGAGGCGTCAATGTCCCATACGAGCCATCACGGTGGCGTAGTAGGCCTCGTACTGGGCGATCACGCGATCCTGGTCGTATTCCTCGGCTTTGGCGCGGGCGGCGGCGGCCATATTTGCACGCAGGTCGGCGTTGGTAAGAATCTCGATGGACCGCGCCGCCATGGCATCGGTGTCGCCTATGGGACATGCGAACCCGGTTTCTCCGTTGCGCACGATCTCGGGCAGGCCGCCGGCATCGCTGCTCACCACGGGCACGCCGCAGCTCATGGCTTCCAAGGCCGCCAGCCCGAAGGTCTCGCTGGCCGAGGGCATCAGGAACAGGTCGCTCACGCTCAGGATCTCTTCCACATTCTCCTGTTTTCCGAGGAATCGGGTGTCGTCGCACACGTGCAGCTCGCGGCACAGGGCTTCCAACGGTATGCGCTCGGGTCCGTCGCCGAGCATGAGCAACTTGGCCCGCACACCGGCCTGGCGGATCTTGGCGAAGGTGATGACCACGTCTTCCACCCGTTTCACTTTGCGGAAATTGGACACGTGCGAGATGATCATCTCATCGTCGTGCCCGATGGCCCGGCGGAAATGCTGCTTCTGCGTGCGGCGGAACCGGTTCAGGTCCACAAAATTGGGGATGACCTCGATTTCGCGATGGATGTCGAACCGGGAATAGGTCTCCTGCCTCAGATAATCCGATACGGCCGTCACACCATCGCTCTGGTTGATGGAGAAATTGACCACCGGCAGATAGCTGGGGTCGCTGCCCACGATGGTGATGTCGGTGCCGTGCAGGGTGGTGATGATGGGCACATGCGCACCCCGTTCGCCCAGGATCTGTTTGGCCAGGAACGCGCTGGTGGTATGCGGTATGGCATAATGCACATGCAACAGGTCCAGGTTCTGGTATTCGATCAGATTCACCATGTGGCTGGCCAGCGCCAGGTCGTAGGGCGGGAATTCGAAGAGCGGATAGGCGTTGACGGTCACCTCGTGGTACTGGATCTTCGTGTTGAAGGCGTCGAGCCGTTGGGGCCGCGCGTAACTCATGAAGTGCACGTTGTGTCCGCGGGCGGCGAGCCCTTTGCTCAATTCCGTGGCGACAACCCCGCTGCCGCCGTACGTCGGGTAACCGACGATTCCGATGTTCCAGGCCATGGTTCCGTTTGTTCGTTATCCCTCTATGGTACGGACTCCGGAGCGTGAAAACCCGCTCCGTATATTCCGGCCCCTGTCAACAGACGTAAACGTATCCGCATGGCCGGTCATTCCAAATGGGCCAACATCAAACGTCGGAAAGCGGTGGTCGATGCCGCCAAATCCCGCGTTTGGACCAAGATCATCCGCGAAATCACCATCTCCACCCGGGATGGCGGCCCCGACCCTACGGGTAACCCGCGCCTTTCCCTGGCCATCGATGCGGCCAAGGCCGCCAACATGCCCAAAGACAACATCGAACGGGCCATCAAAAAGGGGGTGGGCGACAAAGACAGCGCCGCCATTCTCGAAATCGTGTACGAGGGCTACGGCCCCGGCGGCATCGCCTATGTGGTGGAAACCACCACCGACAACGCCACCCGCACGGTGGGCGAGGTACGCCACGCCTTCAGCAAATACGGCGGCAACCTGGGTACCAACGGGTCGGTGGGGTACCTGTTCGACCGCAAAGGCGTGATCCAGGTGCTGGCCGACGGGGTGGACGAGGACGCCCTCACCCTGGCCGCCATCGAGGCCGGTGCCGAAGACATCCGCACCGAAGACGGCCTGTTCGAAATCATCACCGCCTTCGCCGATTTCCACCCGGTACGGTCGGCCCTGGTGGCGGCCGGGGTTCCCCTTTCCAGTGCCGAATTGCACTATGTGCCGGCTACATCCGTTTCCGTTTCGGACGAGGAGCTCTTGCTCCAGAACTTCAAACTGATGGAGAAATTGGAAGAATGCGACGACGTGGCCAACGTGTTCAACAACCTGGAGATGGACGATCGGGCCATCCGGGTAGCCGAATCGCTGTAACCGGATCCATGCGCGGTTTCCTGCCACCCGTATTGTTCATGCTCCTGTGGTTGGGCGCGCCCCCGCGTACGCCCCGCGAGGCCAACACGGCCTACGAGGCCGGCGATTACGCCGCCGCCGAGGCCGCCTACCGCGGCCTGCTCGATGCCGACCCCGACGACGCCCGCCTCTGGTACAACCTCGGCAACGCCTTGGCACGCCAGGGCAAAACCCAAGAGGCGGTACAGGCCTACGAACAGTTCAAAGCCCGCACGGCCGACCCCGACGACCGCGCCCGTGCCGATTACAACATCGGCCACACCTATGGCACGGCCGGCCAATGGGACCGGGCCGAACGCGCCTTCCGCGAGGCCCTGCGCCAGGACCCCGACGACGCCCAGACCCGCTACAATTACGAACTGGCCCGGCGCAACCGCCAGGAACCGCCGCCCCAGCAAGGCGGTGGGCAGCAGGATCCGCAGAACGGCGACAAACAGGACCAGCAGGGCGACCAGCAGCAGGAGCAGCAGGGCGAAGGTCAGGATCAGGGCGACCGCCGGAACCCCGAGCAACAACGCCCCGAGAACCAACCCGGCGAGGAATCGGGTCCCGAAAACCGCATGAGCCGTGCCGAGGCCGAAAACCTGCTCAACGCCCTGCAGAACAAAGAGCGCGACCTGCTCAGCCAATTCCAGAAGAATCAGTTGCCCCCCCGCACACGCCATGCGAAAGATTGGTGACCGATTGTTCGGCCTGATGCTGTGGGTGCTCGTGCCGGCGGCCGCCATGGCGCAAGGCATAACGGTGAGTGCCGCCACCAACGAAACCACCCTGATGAAAGGGGAGCGGGTGGCCTTGAACGTGACCGTTTCGGGAGGCGATTTCCGGAACATCGGCCGCCCCCTGGTCCCCGAACTGCCCGGGCTCACCCTGCTGTCGCCCCAACCCTCCACCTCCACCAGCTACAGCATCGTGAACGGGGTGAGCAACCGCACCTACACCTATACCTATGTGTACCAGGCGGATCGCGTGGGCCGCGTGAACGTGCCCCCCATACCGGTAACCGTAGACGGCACCACCTACCAGACCGCGCCATTCACCCTAACGGTGGCCGAAGCGGCCGAACGCGAAAGCCGCAGCACCGACGAAGTCTTCGTTCGGCTGGAAGTATCCGACCGCTCCCCCGTGGTCGGCCAACAGGTCATCACCGAACTGGTGCTGTATTTCAAGCCGGAGATCGAGATCCGCGGGTTCCAGGTGGATCCGGCCTGGCGGGCCGACGGGTTCTGGAGCGAATCGTTGACCGATGGTTCCAACCCCACCGCCGAATCGGTCATTGTGGATGGGGTACGTCTCAGAAAGGCCGTTCTGGCACGGCACGCCCTGTTTCCGAACCGGGCGGGCGACCTCACCCTGTCGGGTCGGGAAGTGGATGTGACCTTGCGCGCCAACGTGCGCTACCAGGACCCCTTCTCCACCTTTTTCGGTGGGCAACGCACCGAGAAAATCCGCACGCCGGATGTCCGGCTGCAAGTGCGCCCCTTGCCCGCGCCGGGCGAGGGGCTGGATCTGAACGCCGTGGGGCGTTTCCGCATAACGCGCACCGTCTCCAACCCCGAAATCGTGACGGGTGAAGCCGTCGAGATCGTGACCCGGATCGACGGATCGGGAAACCTGGCCCTCATATCGCGGCCGGAATATGCCTTGCCCGACGGGTTCGAGCGGTACCAGCCGTCCGAAGATCTGGAACTGAGACCGGGAGGTGGGGAGGTATCGGGCACGCGGACATTCCGCGATGTGTGGGTGGCCCGATCGGCCGGTACCTACCGGCTCGAGGCCGCGGCCATCGCCGTGTACGACCCGGTGGCCGGCCGCCACGGCACCATCGCCTTGCCGGCCGTGGACATCGTGGTAAGCCGGGACCCCTCGGCCGGTGCCACCTCGGTAGCCGAGCGGCCGTTCGTGATGGCGCCCGTAGCGGCCAACACGCCCTGGGTTGCGGTAGCCACGCCCCGCGTATGGGCCTTGTGGTGGCTGTGGGCGGCGGCCTTGGTGCCGGTTGCGGCCTATGTGGTGGCACGGCAGCAGCGGGCGCGCATGGACCGCCTGCGCACCGACCACGGCTACCGCCGCCGCGTGCAGGCCCGGAACCGGGCCGATGCGCATCTGGCGGCCGCCGAAGCCACCACCGACGTGAAAGCCGCATACACCGCCCTGCACGCGGCGGTGGCCGGCGTGATCGCCGACCGCATCGGCCTGCCCGAAGCCGGGCAGGCCGATGCGGCTTTGGTCGGCGCGCTCGCCGGCGCCGGTGCCGACCCCGCGCTCACCGATGCCGTGGCCGCCTTCCTCGAAAAATGCAGCACCATCCGGTTCGCGCCGGTCGGCACCCGCGAAGACCTCGCCCGCGAAACGGGCGAGGTCCGCGCCCTCATCATCCGCATCCTGCAGGCCACCGAAGCATGAACCACCTCCTGTTCCTCTTCCTGCTCTGGTTCCAATCGGGCGCGGCCGACGACCACTTCCGCGAGGGCGTGGCCGCCCTCCGGGCCGGCGATGCTTCGCAGGCCATCGCCCATTTCAACCACGTGCGCGAATCGGGCATCACGTCCGGCGCACTGGAGCTGAACCTGGCCCTGGCCCATCTGCGGATCGATTCGTTGGGTATGGCCGCCTACCATTTCCGCCTGGCCGGCCGCCATCCCGAAACCACCGACCTCGCCAACCAGGGCCTGGTCCACGTGAGCGAGAACCTGGCCCGGCGCAGTCCGGGTTTGCCCGTGCTCGGCCTCAACCGTTTCCTCAACCGGCTGCTGTCCGAATTCCCCCTGCAGCGGCTCGCCCTGGCCGCGGCAGGGATGTTCCTGCTCGGCATGGGCCTGCGCATCGCCCAGGTAGTGAACCCGGTGGCGGCCCGTTGGCCCCGATGGATCGCCTGGAGCGGCATGGCCCTGGCCGGAGCCCTGCTGGTGGCGGCCGTAGGTGTGGAGCTGGCGCGGGTGCGCCATCCCATCGGGCTGGTGGTGGTGCGGGAGGTTCCGCTCCGCAACGGACCCGACCCCGCCGCCGCAACCGATCTGAACGCCTTCGAAGGGTACGAGGTCCGTGTGGACCGGGGGCGTTCCACCCCGCAATGGACCCACATCACCCTGCTGAACGGATCCGACGGGTGGGTCCCGGCCGGCGTGGTCCGAATCTTCTGAAACCCTTTCGGTATCTTCCGCCATGAACGCTCCGCAATCCTACATCGACACCCATTTCGAGCGGTTCCGCGAGGAACTCTTCACCCTGTTGCGCATTCCCAGCGTGAGCACCGCCAGCGAGCACAAAGGCGATGTGCGCCGTGCCGCCGAATTCCTGCGCGAGCGCTTCGCCGAGGCCGGTCTGGAGCACATCACCATCTACGAAACGCCCGGCCATCCCATCGTTTATGGCGATTGGCTGCATGCCGGCGCCGACAAACCCACCGTGCTCGTGTACGGCCACTACGATGTGCAACCCGCCGAACCCCTCGAGTTGTGGGAAACCCCGCCCTTCGAACCCACCGTGCGTGGGGGCGACGTGTACGCCCGGGGTGCCAGCGACGACAAAGGCCAGGCCTACACCCATGTGAAAGCCATCGAGGCCTGGCTCAAAACCCAGGGGTCCATCCCGGTCAATGTGAAAATCATTCTGGAAGGGGAAGAGGAGATCGGTTCGCCCAACCTGGTACCCTTCCTCGAATCGCATACCGACCTGCTGGCCTGCGATATGGTGCTCATTTCCGACACCAGCATGTTCGCGCCCGAAGTCCCCTCCATCACCTACGGCTTGCGGGGCTTGGCCTATATGCAGGTGGAAGTGCAGGGTGCCAACCGAGACCTGCATTCGGGCATTTACGGGGGCGCCGTCGGCAACCCCATCAATGCCCTAGCCGAAATCATCGCCCGGCTGAAGACCGCCGACGGCAAAGTGGCCATTCCCGGTTTTTACGATGATGTGAAGGAGTTGACCCCCGACGAACGGGCCGAATACGCCAAGCTGCCCTTCGACGAAGCCGCCTACAAAGCGGCCTTGGGCCTCGCAGACGTGACCGGAGAGGCCGGTTACAGCACCTTGGAACGGGCTTCGGCCCGCCCCACCCTGGATGTGAACGGCATCTGGGGCGGCTACCAGGGCGAAGGCGCCAAAACCGTGCTGCCTGCCAAAGCCGGGGCCAAGATCAGCATGCGTCTCGTGCCCGACCAGGACCCGCACACGATCGAGGAGCTGTTCATCCGCCATGTGGAATCCCTGGCGCCCGAAGGCGTTACCGTGAAGGTGCATGGCCACCACGGCGGCCCGCCGGCCATCACCCGCCTCGATTTCCCGGGCATGAAAGCCGCCGCCCAGGCCTTTTCCGATGTATATGGCAAAGAACCCCTTTTCACCCGTGAGGGAGGCAGCATCCCAATTGTGGGTGCCTTCAAACGGGTGCTCGGGGTGGATTCCATATTGATGGGTTTCGGGCTGAACTCCGACGCCATCCACGCACCCAACGAGAAATTCTCGCTGAAAGACTACCACCGCGGAATCAAAACCTCCGCGGCCTTCTTCGCACGGCTGGCCCAGCAACCGGCGGGTTGAGGTCATGCACCGCGTCACCCTCGCCATAGGCCTGCTGTGCGCCGCCCATACGGCGGCGCACGCCCCATTTACCCGGGTGAGTTACGGCAACGAGTTACTCAGCACGGGGGCCGGCGCCCGTGCGGCCGCCCTGGGTGGCGCCGTCACCGGGCTGGCCGACCACCACACCGGCGCG
>JANJTJ010000114.1 GCA_024711145.1 Balneolales bacterium | reverse complement strand
CCCCCCGCGCGGCCGCCCGGGGGCCGCGCCCCCCCCCCCGCCCCCCCCCGCGGGGCGGCGGGCCGGGGGCGCCGGCCCCCCCCCCCCCCCCGAACCGTGGCCCGAGGGCTCGGCGTTGTCGAACAGGTCGCTGCGGTGGGCCAACAGGTCCGCCGCAGGCTCGGCGTAGCGGAAGGCCCCGGTTGGCGTATGGTGGAACCGCTCCACCATGCGCGTGCCGATGGCCTCGGCCAATGCCAAGGCCTCACGGTCGCCGGTGAAACGGGCGGTGTCGGTCAGGGCCAGCACCATCAGGGCGTAATCGTTCACATATCCGGGTCCGCCGCTGTCGCTGTGCAGCAACCGGTCTCCATCCCAATGGCTGGTGAGGTATCGGTGCAGGGCCCTGGCCCGCTGTTCCCAAACGGCTTCTCCGGTCATCTCCCAGGCGGTCCAGAAGGCCGACAGCAGCCAGGCGTTCCAGGCGGTGAGGCGTTTCGGGTCGAACGCGGGACGCACCCGCCCGGCCCGCAGCGCCATCAGGGCCTGCCGGTCGGCGGCCGGAATCCCGGCATCTCCCGTTCGCACCACGATGCGGCGGTCTTCCCAGGGTTCGGATGCGACGGCCGGATGCGCGAGCAGCTCGGCCGACGTGTAGGTATAGAATCCGCCTTCGGTACCGTCGTTGTCGGCATCCAGGGCGCTGCCGTAGCCCCCATCCGGGAGACGCATTTCCCGATCGAGGAAATCGCCGGCCAGGGTGAGCGCTTCGGCGAACTGGGGATCGCCGGTGGCGGCGAACAGGCGGGCGTTGATGTCGATCCAACCGGCCTGGTCGTACAGCATCTTCTCGAAATGCGGTACCAACCAGCGTTCGTCGGTGCTGTAGCGGTGCAGGCCGCCGCCTATCTGGTCGTGTATGCCGCCCCGGATCATGGCGCGCACGGCATGGGCCGCCATCACGCGGGCTTCGGCCTCGCCCGATTTGAGCAGGAAGCCGAGCACCATGAGGCTGGGGAATTTCGGCGCCGGCCCGAAACCGCCCAGGCGGTAGTCATACCTGCGGCGGAGTCGGTCCACGGCATCGGCCAGCAGGGTTTCGCCGGGGTCGGTGGCGGGAAGCCGGGCGGCCAGGTCTTCCTGCAGGGCCTGGCGCATGGCCGCTCCCCGCTCGGTGAGCTTGGCGGGTTCGTTCAACCAGATCTCATGCAAACGCCGGCTTACCGTATGGAAATCGATCCGATGCGGGTGGGCTTCCCGCGGGAAATAGGTGCCGCCGTATACCGGTTCCAGCCCGGGAGTGAGCCATACGCTCAAGGGCCATCCTCCTTGCCCGCTCATCTGTTGCACGGCTTCCATGTAGAGGGCGTCGATGTCGGGGCGTTCCTCACGGTCCACCTTGATGTTCACGAACCACCGGTTCATCCACTCGGCCGTGGCGGCATCCTCGAACGACTCGTGGGCCATCACATGGCACCAGTGGCAGGACGAATACCCGATGCTCAGGAAGATGAGCCGGTTGCTGGCGCGGGCTTCGGCGAAGGCGGCTTCACCCCATTCCCACCAATGGACGGGGTTGTCGGCGTGTTGGCGGAGGTAGAGGGACGCGGATCGGGCCAGGCGGTTCATGCCAGGGCACGCTGACGGTTGCGATGGATGACGGCGCTGATCCAGATGCTGATCTCATACAAGAGGACCAAGGGCAAGGCCACCAGGGTCTGCGAGATGGGGTCGGGCGGGGTGAGGATGGCCCCCACGACGAAACAGATGAGGATGGCCAGGCGCCGGTACCTGCGCATCAGGTCGGGGGTAAGCAAACCGAGTTTGGACAGCGCGTACGTGACGAACGGTATTTCGAAGATGATGCCGCAGGCGATCACCCACATGGCCACCGAGGTGAAATAGGTGTTCACGTCGAACTCGTTCTTCACCAGGTCGGATATCTGGAACTGCGCGAAAAACTGCAACGCGGCCGGCGTGAGCACCAGGTACCCGAAGGTCACCCCGAGCAGGAACATGCCGCTCATGAACCCGGATATGCCCCAGGCATTGCGCCGTTCCCGGATTTCGAGCGCCGGTTCGATGAATTTCCACAACTGGTAGAAGAAGATGGGCGCACCGATGATGAACCCGGTGGCGAACAACACGCCCCAATAGGTGAAGAATTGGCCGGAAAGGGTACGCGATTGGAACACGAGATCGACGGCATCGACTCCCATCCATCGGTAGATGAAGAAGTCGGCCTTTGCCGGACCCAGCAACACCGTATCGATCAGGAAGCCGGTGAAGAAGGCCGAAACGGCCACGCCGAACAGGATGCCGCCCAGCCCCTTGATGATGCGCCAACGCAACTCTTCCAGATGGTCCAGGAAGGACATCTCGGCCTTCATCACAGGGGCTTTGGCCACCGGCGGTTCGCCGTCCATCACGGCTCGGGTATCGCTCACGCCGTGTACAGGGGGAAGCGGGCGCAGAGGTCGCGAACCTCGGCGGCCACGCGGGTGGCGGTTGCGGGGTCATCGGCCCGGGTGATCGCCTGATCCATGAGGTCGGCCACCAGGCGGCATTCGTCCTCGCCGAAGCCCCGGGTGGTGACGGCAGGCGTACCGATGCGGATGCCGGAAGTGACGAAGGGCGATTCGGTGTCGAAGGGCACCATGTTCTTGTTCACGGTGATTTCGGCACGGCCGAGGGCCTCCTCGGCCTGTTTGCCGGTAACGCCCTTCGACCTGAGGTCGATGAGCATGAGGTGGTTGTCTGTGCCGCCGCTCACCAGGTCGTACCCGAGCTCCAGGAACCGGCCGGCCATGGCCTGGGCGTTTTTGAGCACCTGCTGCTGGTAGGTGGTGAACTCGGGCCGCAAGGCTTCGCCGAAGGAGACGGCTTTGGCGGCGATCACATGCATGAGGGGCCCGCCTTGGGTGCCCGGGAACACGCTGCCGTCGAACAGTTCGCTCCAGTTCTTCACCCGCCCCGATTTTGCGGCTACGGCTCCCACTTTGTTGGGGCCGTCGTTGCCGATGAGGATCATGCCGCCACGGGGGCCGCGCAGGGTCTTGTGGGTGGTGGTGGTCACCACGTCGCACCAGGGCAAGGGGTCGTTGAGCAATCTGGCGGCGATGAGGCCGGCCGTGTGGGCCATGTCCATCCACAGCAGGGCGCCCACTTCGTCGGCGATGGAGCGGAAGGCGGCGTAATCGAAATCGCGGGTGTAGGCCGATGCGCCGATGCTGATCATGCGCGGACGCACGGCCTTGGCTTTCTCGCGGATGCGGTCCATGTCCAACCGGCCGGTAGCCTGTTCCACGCCGTAGAATTCGGCCCGATGGTAGATGCCGGAGAAATTGACCGGCGAGCCATGGGTGAGGTGGCCGCCATGGGCCAGGTCGAGGCCCAGGAGGGTGTCGCCCGGTTTCATGAGGGCCAGGTACACGGCCGCATTGGCCGATGCGCCCGAATGCGGTTGCACGTTCACCCAATCGGCGCCGAAAAGGGCTTTGGCGCGTTCGCGGGCCAGGTCTTCCACCTCGTCCACCACCTGGCACCCGCCGTAGTAGCGTTTGCCGGGCAACCCTTCGGCATATTTGTTGGTGAGGGTGGTGCCCATGGCCTCCATGACCGCCTTGGAGGTGAAATTCTCCGAAGCGATGAGTTCCAACCCGTGTTCCTGACGATCGGTTTCGCGTTGGATGAGGGCCGAAATGGCGGGATCCGATACGGACAAAGCGGACATGGACGGGTTCAGCAGGAGGTGAGGGAATGGATTTTGCCGACGCGGGTTTCATGACGGCCCCCTTCGAAGGAAGCCTCCATCCACGCGGTGATGATGGCCAGCAGGTCGTCGTCACCCAGGTAACGCCCGGGCAGACAAAGCACGTTGGCATGATTGTGGGCAACCGACAGGCCGGCGATTTCGGCGTTCCAGACCAGTGCGGCCCGCACGCCGGGCACTTTGTTGGCGGTCATGCACATGCCCTGGCCGCTGCCGCAGATGAGGATGCCCCGCTCGTATTCGCCTTTGGCAACCGCTTGGGCCACCTGCACGGCGTAATCGGGGTAGTCCACAGAGGTTTCGGCATGGGTGCCGTAATCGACGGGCTCGTGGCCCAGTACAGCCAGGATGACCTTGGCTTTTTCTTTGGCCGGATACCCGGCATGGTCTGAAGCGATGGGCAGGATCATGGTGGGCGGAAGTTACCGAATTCCCCCTTCGGACAGGGCGTATTGGATCAGATTGGCCCCCATGCGGAGGGCCTGCAGCCGGACCGTTTCCGGCAGGCCGTGCACGGCGGGGTCGGCCCAGCCGTCGGACAGGTTCGATTCGTAGGTATAGAACAGGACCAGGCGCCCGTCCCGGATGATGCCGAAACCCTGGGGCGGTTTGGCGTCGTGTTCGTGGATCTTGGGCAGCCCGTCGGGGAAGGCGAACTTCTGCCGGTAGATGGGATGGCTGAAGGGCAGTTCCTGGAGCGGGTGGTCGGGGTAGAGGCGGGCGGCCAGGGCCCGGACAGCCGCATCGAGACCGTAATCGTCGTCGATGTAGAGGAAGCCGCCGCGGTCCAGGTACAGGCGCAGATTGGCGATTTCGGAAGCCGATAGCACAATGCCGCCGTGGCCGGTGAGGAACAGGAACGGGTGTCGGAACAGGTCGGGGCTGCCGGCTTCCACATCGGCATAGCGGGGTTGGATCACCACCGGCAGTTCGCGGTTCGCGAACCGGATGAGGTTGGCCAGGGCGGAGGGGTCGTTGTACCAATCGCCTCCGCCGCCGTATTTCACGCGGGCCAGGGGGAACCCGGCCGCCTGGGTAGGTTGGGCCTGCGCCGTGCCGAGGCATAGGCACATGGCGCAAAGCACGGCTATGGATATCTTCAGACGCATACCAATCCCAAGATAGCCCGAATCATGCGTCGCTTCCGCCTACTCCTGTTGCTGCTTCTGCTGGGCACCACGCCCGCCATCGCCCAAAACCTGCGCCTCGACCGGGTGGAACCGCTCACCTGGTGGACCGGCATGGTGAACCCCGACCTGCAAATCCTGGTGCATGGGCCCGACATCGCCTCGGCCACGGTTTCGGTGACCTACCCCGGCGTGCGGTTCCTGGGCACCGAACGCACCGAAAATCCCAACTACGTCTTCATCAACCTGCGCATCGGTGCCGATGCGAAACCCGGCGACATCCCCCTGGTGTTCCGCAACGGGCGCCGCACACTGACCCATGCCTATCCCTTGCTGGCCCGGGGCGACAACAGCACCCGCCAGAACGGGTTCGACGCTTCCGACGTCATCTACCTCATCATGCCCGACCGGTTCGCCAACGGCGACACCGGCAACGACCGGGTGGCCGGCATGCTGGAGGCATCCGACCGGTCGCAACCCTATGCCCGCCATGGCGGCGACCTGGCCGGCATCCGTAAGAATCTGGATTATATCCGCGACCTGGGCATGACCGCCATGTGGGTGACGCCCGTGTTCGAGAACGACATGCCGCCCAACTACCGCATCGGGGCCGGGTTCTACCACGGCTACGCCGCCACCGACCTGTACCGGGTGGACCGCCGGCTGGGCAGCAACGAGGAGTTCCGCCGACTGGTGGCCGAAGCCCAGAGCAAGGGGCTCAAAGTCATCATGGACATGATCCACAACCATGTGGGTACCGAGCACTGGTTCATCAAAGACATGCCGGCCACCGATTGGGTGCACGACCAGCGGGTGCATGGGAATACCAACTACCGCACCAGCACCATCATGGATCCCTACGCCTCCGACCGCGACCGGAACTCCACCATCAAAGGCTGGTTCGTGGACGAAATGCCCGATCTGGACCAACGCAACCCCTTGTTGGCCACCTACCTCATCCAGAACACCATCTGGTGGATCGAATATGCCGGAATAGATGGCATCCGCATGGATACCCATCCCTATCCCTACAAAGACTACATGGCCGAATGGACCCGCCGCGTGCTCGAGGAATTCCCCCGGTTCAGCATCGTGGGCGAGGCCTGGATGCCCAACGTGGCCACCACCGCCTTCTGGCAGTACGGTGCCAACAATGCCGAGGGCTACGAGAGCCATCTGCCCAGCGTGACCGATTTCCCGCTCTACTATGCTTTGGGTGGGGCTTTTCATGAAATCGGTGGGTGGGACACCGGGCTGGCGCGCCTCTACTACACCCTCAGCCAGGACTTCCTCTACACCGATCCCTTCAAGAACGTCATCTTCCTGGACAACCACGACCTGAACCGCTACTACACCAGCCAGGGCGAAGACGCCGCCAAAGTGAAGCTGGGGCTCACCTTCCTGCTCACCACCCGCGGCATACCGCAGATCTTCTACGGCACCGAGATCGCCATGAAGGGGGGCAATATCGACCCCGACAAACGCCGCGATTTCCCCGGTGGCTGGCCCGGCGACCCGGTGGATGCCTTCACCCCGGCCGGCCGTGAGGCCCTGGGCGTGAGCGAGGTATACGCCCACCTGCGCACGCTCACCCGTTGGCGCGAAACCGCCGATGTGGTGCATACCGGCCGGCTCACGCATTTCGTGCCCGAAAACAACGTGTATGTGTACTTCCGGCACAACGAGGAAGCCACCGTGATGGTGGTGATGAACGGCGACGAGCAGCCCCGCACCCTGCGCGGCAGCCGCTTCGCCGAACGCACCGCAGGGTTCCGCAGCGGCAGGGACGTGCTCACCGGCACCGAGGTGACCGATCTGGAAGCGATCACCATTCCCGGCCGCACCGCTATGGTGCTGGAACTGCGTCGGTAACGGTGATGCGCAGTTTCACCGCCGCGGTGCTGCCGAAGATGCCGATACCGTTTTCCACATGATCGATCACGTTCTCGATTTCGCCGGGTGAGGTGGTGCCGCCGCCGAGCTGCACCGTAGCCGACCGGATGAAATCGTAGACGTTGTCGTCCACCGTGTGGAAGGTGACGGTGTTCTCGCCATAGAACGCCACGGCGATCCAGGGAAACCGCAGGGTGATGGTGTTGTCGGCGTTCACCTCGTAGTTGCCCTCGTTGATCAGACCGGAACTGACCCGGCGCAGGTCGTCCAGGTCGTCTTCTTCCTCGGCCAATTGGGCATACAAGGGCACCAGGTTCACCCGGCGCGGATCGGCCGCCTCGGTGGAGATGATGTAGATGTTCTGGCGGCCGGGGTAGAAGCTGCGGCTCAGGTCGGCTTCGAACTGAACCGGACCCTGATAGGCCAACACGTCGGCATTGCGGCGCACCACGCGGAAGGTGTCGGGCACGGTGGTTTCGGCGGTGAGGGTGGCACGGCCGGGCATGTCCGCCCGGAGGCGGTAGCGGGTGGCCGGACGCAGGCGGGCGCCGGGGTCGGCGGCCGTGTACACGCCGGGCGCCGTGGGCAGGTAGACGAACGTGGCGGCCACGCTACCGTCGGCGGCCAGTTCTTCGATGCGCACGTCGGCGTCGGTCACGGCGGCCGTTGCGAAATCGTATGTCTCGCCGAAGGGCACGGTGCGGCTCAGCTTGACCGGAGCCAGCAGGGAGTCGGCCGTCTGCCAACTCTCCACCACGATCTGCTCGCGGTAGGCGTCTTGTCCGTAGGGGAGGCAGGCGGCCATGGAAACCGCCATCAGGCCGGATGCGATCAGGTTCCTCATCAGAATTGCACCGTGTAGGTAAGGGTGGGTATGAAGGGCAACAGCGGGATTTCACTCTTGGTGGGCGGATTCTTCTCCAGGTCGTAGTTGTAGAACCAGATGTTCCGCCGCGAATAGATGTTGATGAACTGGATCTGGAATTCGGCCGTGCCCCAGCCGAAGAAGGTGCCGGTTCGGGTGAACCCGATATCCATGCGGTGGTATGCCGGTAACCGGCTGGCGTTCACTTTGCCCACGATCACGGGGTCGATGGTGCCCGAGCCGAAGGGGTCGCCCACCTGGGTGCGGCCCAGTACCTCCGTGTAGGCTTGGCCCGTGGCATAACTGAACACTCCGGTGGCTTTCCATCGCCGGTTGAAATGCCAGTTGGCCACCACGTTCAGGTCGTGGATACGGTCGTGTTTGGGCGGAAAGAAGCGCTCCTGGTTGTAGTTCTCGAACCGGCGGCGGGTGGTGCCCCAGGTGTACCCCACGAACCCGTTGAGGCGGCCTTGGCTGCGTTGGACCAGGATTTCGGCGCCATAGGCGAAGCCGCGTCCCCGGCGGAACAATTCGGCATAGTCGAGCCCGGCGGTGTCGTTCAGGCGGGGTTCCAGCTCGAACAGGTCGCGCATGGTGCGGTAGTAGGTTTCGACCTCCAGGTTCCACCCATCGGCCGGGTACGCCTTCAGACCAAGGACGAATTGGTCGCCCCAGGCCGGCGGAACGCCCGTGTCGGTGGTCAGCCATACGTCGAAGCCGCTGAAGGCCTCGTTGGTGATGAGGGTGAGGAATTGGTAATAACGGCCGTAGGCGGCTTGCAGGCGCAGCCCGGGTTCCGGCGCATGTTCCAGGCTCACACGGGGTTCCAGACGCAGGTAGTCGCCGGCACTGAACCGGTTGAGGCGCAGGCCGCTGGTGAGCGTGGTGCGTGGCCCCCATTTCCAGGTGTCCTGCACGTAAGCCGACATATAGGTCGTCTGGATGCGGGATTGGGTGGTGGCCATGCCATCGAAGGTGTCGTCGAGGGTGAGCACCAGGTTGCCGGCCCAGAACCCGACGCTGATGTTGTGCGATTCGGTGACGGCGCGGTCCAGGTCGCCTTTCAGACTCACATCATATACATCGTTGCTGCGGGTGATCTCGGTGCCGCCGATGTCGAACACGGGCCGGTTGAAGTAGCGCGATCCGGTGACCGTGAGGTTGCCGAACATGCGGTCGGAAAACAGGTGGGTCCAGGTGCCGCTCATGGTGCGGTTGCCATACTTGAGCAGCAGGTCGAGGTCGTCGGCCGCGGGGAAATCCACGTTGTCCTCGCCCCCATAGAAAGCCAGGTTCAGCTTGTTGCGGTCGTCCAGGTCGGCGTTCACCTTCCCGTTCACATCATAGAAATAGAAACTGCGGGGGATGTTCTCCACGCTGCCGCGCAGCGCAGCCAGTATGGGTTCTATGGTGGACCGTCGAACGGCCAGCATATAGGATCCCCGGGCATAAGGGCCTTCGATCATGGCCCGGCTGGAGAGCATGCCCAGGCTGAGGGTGCCCCCCATGCGGTTGCGGTTGCCGTCTTTGTTGTAGAGGTCGATGACGGAGCCCAGCCGGCCGCCGTACTCGGCCGGGTAGCCGCCTTTGTACACCCGCACGTCTTTGATGGCATCCGGATTGAAGGTGCTGAAGAAGCCGAAGAAGTGGCTGGGGTTGTACACGGTGGTGCGGTCCAGCAGGATGAGGGTCTGGTCGGGGCCACCGCCTCGTATGTACAGGCCCGAGCTGAAATCGTTGGCCGATTTGACCCCCGGTATGAGCTGGATGCTGCGGAACACGTCGGCCTGGAGCACGGCGGGCACCTCGCGGATGAGCTGGGTCTGCACGCGGGCGGCCCCGATGTTGCGGGCTTCCTCGCGCTCGGCGTCGGCTTCCACCACCACCTCGCCCAGTACGTTGCCTTCGGGCTCCAGGGCCACATCCAGGCGGATGGTCTGCCCCTCGGCGAAGGTGAGTTCCCGCTCCACGGTGCGGTACCCGACATAGGTGAACTGGACCGTATAGGTGCCGGGCGGAATGCCCACCAGCCGGTAGTAGCCGGAGGTGTTGGTGTTGGCTCCCCGCGTGGTCCCCTTGAGGATGATGTTGGCGAACAACAGGGTTTCGCCATTGGCCTGGTCGGTCACATAACCGTTCAGGATGGCCCGGTCTTGGGCGGTGGCGGATACGGCTGAGCCGATCCAGAGGGCGGCCAGTGTTGCGGCAACCCGAATGAAGCGATTCATGAGAAGAGTGAATGAGATTGACGGAAGATATTCCGCAACTGTGAAGCCATTGTTACGTTGCCTGGGCGGATATCCCCGGATTGCCCGAAAAACCGATACATTCCGCTCATGGCTACCCAACATCCCGCATCCCGTTTCAGAGCCCCGTTATGGGGGTTGTTCCTGGCTACCCTGGCCTTCCTGTGGCAAGGTGATACCGATGGGCGCCAGGATCCGGCCGGTTCCGTGTACCTCGTCCATGTGGAAGGGCTGATCGACAACGGCCTGAACACCTACATCCGCCGTGCCCTGGACCGTGCGGAATCCAATGGCGCCACCGGTGTGGTCTTGCATATGAATACCTACGGTGGTCTGGTGGATGCCGCCGACAACATCCGTACGGCCTTGCTCGAGGCCGAAATCCCCGTGGTGGTCTTCGTGGACAAGAACGCCGCCTCGGCCGGCGCACTCATCTCCATCGCATCCGATTCGCTCTTCATGGCGCCGGGCGCCTCCATCGGTGCGGCTACCGTGGTGGACGGCACCGGGGCCTACGCCACCGAAAAAATGCAGAGCTACATGCGCGGCATCATGCGCAGCACGGCCGAAACCCAGGGGCGCGACCCCCTCATCGCCGAAGCCATGGTGGACGAACGCATCGTGATCGATGGCATTGTCAAGGAAGGCGAGCTGCTCACCCTCACCACCGACCAGGCCGTAGCCCTCGGTTTCGTGGAAGGGGAGATGCGGAATCTGGACGCCGTAATGGTGCACATGGGCTGGGCCGACCGACCCCTGGTGGACGTGCAGGAGATCTGGGCCGAATCGGTGCTCCGGTTCCTGGCCAATCCGGCCGTCAGTTCCCTGCTCATGCTCATGATGCTCGGAGGCCTGTATTTCGAGCTGCAGACCCCGGGCGTCGGGTTCCCCGGCCTCATGGCCCTCATCGGCGCCACGCTGTTCTTCGCACCCCTGTACATCATGGGTCTGGCCCAAAGCTGGGAAATCATCCTGTTCGTGATCGGGGTGGTGCTGCTGGCCCTGGAGATCTTCGTGATACCCGGGTTCGGAGTGACCGGCATCGCCGGCATTTCCCTCATCATCTTCAGCCTGGGTGCTTCCCTCATCGGCAACGTGGGCCTCGAGTTCCCCGAGCTCAATCAGATCACCCGGGCCATCTGGACCATGGCCGTCACGCTCATCCTGGGCATCGCCATGATCGCCTCCTTTGTCCGCTACCTACCGGAGAACAAAATGATCAACAAACTGGTTTTGGCCGAAAGCACCGACCGCCATCGCGGATATGTCTCGCACGACTCCAAAGACGAATACCTCGGCGCCGAAGGGGTCGCCATCACGCCGTTGCGTCCCGGCGGCACCGTGTTGCTGATGGACAAACGGCTGGACGTGGTCTCCGACGGGGAATTCGTGGAAAAAGGCGCCCGAGTGAAAGTGGTGGACACCGGCGGTGGCCGAGTGGTCGTGCAGAAATTGGATACGTAATCAACAACCCTAACCCGAACAACTGCAACACATGGATCTGGCATCTCCCATCCTCATCATAGGATTCGTCTTATTCGGCGTATTCCTGTTCTTCTATTTCGTACCGCTGGGCTTGTGGGTAACCGCATTCTTCTCCGGCGTGCGGGTAGCCATATTCGGCGATCTGGTGGCCATGCGCTTGCGCAAGGTCTCGCCGGCGCCCATCATCCGGGCGGCCATCACGGCCAGCAAGGCGGGCCTGCCCATTGAAATCAACAAGCTGGAAGCCCACTTCCTGGCCGGTGGCAACATCATGCGGGTGATCCAAGCCCTCATATCGGCCGACAAAGCCAACCTGGGGCTCACCTTCGAACGGGCCGCCGCCATCGACCTGGCGGGCCGCGACGTGTTCCAGGCCGTCCAGATTTCGGTGAATCCGAAAGTGATCGATACGCCGCCCATCACGGCCCTGGCCAAAGACGGCATCCAGGTGCGTGCCATCGCGCGGGTCACCGTTCGTGCCAACCTGGAACGGTTGGTGGGTGGTGCCACCGAAGAGACCATCCTGGCCCGGGTGGGTGAGGGCATCGTAACCACCATCGGTTCGTCGCCCAATCACAAAGCGGTTCTCGAAAACCCCGACAGCATCTCCAAAATGGTGCTCAGCAAAGGGCTCGATAGCGGCACGGCCTTCGAGATCCTGTCCATCGACATCGCCGATGTGGACGTGGGCGAGAACGTGGGTGCCAAACTGCAGACCGACCAGGCCGAAGCCGACCTCAAGGTGGCCCGTGCCAAAGCCGAAGAACGCCGTGCCATGGCCGTAGCCGAAGAGCAGGAGTTCAAGGCCAAGACCCAACAGGCCAAGGCCGAGGTGATCCAAGCCGAAGCCGAAGTACCCAAAGCCATCGCGGATGCCTTCCGCAACGGCAATCTGGGCATCATGGACTACTACAACATGAAGAACGTGATGGCCGATACCGACATGCGTACCTCCATCGCGACGTCCGGTGCCGAGAAATCGCGCCCTTCCGAAGAGGAAGACGCCATCCGAGGCAAGAAGAAGTAATCCGAGGCCGACCTATGCGGGGTTGTCGCGAATGGCGACGACCCCGCCCAAGGCCTGGAAATCGGCCAGAAAGCGCTCTTTGGGCACCACGAATTCCGGTGCCGATACCCCCCCGCCAACCGGCAAGGCCCCGCTCACCAGCAATTTGGCCGTAACCACGGCCGGCAGCGCCGTGCACCACATCATGGCGTTCAGGCCTTTGTCGGGCAACCCTTCCTGCACGATCTCATAGGTACGCACGGTGGGTGCGCCTTTCAGGATGCCATGGATGCGTACCTGCGCTAGCACCAGGTCTTCGCCACCTTGGGGCAGCTTGGCCCGCAACTGGCGGATGAGCAGGTCGCGGAAGGTGAGGTTCACCCGCACATCGATGATCTGGGTGCTGTTGAAGCCCAGGTCGAACAGGGTTTTGACGATGTCGCGGTGGCCGGCGTACCGGATGGTCTTGAAATCGAGATCCTGCACACGCCCCTCGAGGTGGTCGGCCAGGGTGGTCACGGCGCCGGCGGTATGGAAAGCCTCCAAGGCCCCCAGATCCGGACGGGACGTGAATGTTACCGGCTCCAGCCCATCCAAAGCGGGAACGGTCTTGCGGACCCCGCCCTCGAGGATCACCGTGTCGGACAGATATTCGTTCACCAGGCCGATGGGGGAGAAGCTGAGTTGGTAATTGAGCGGTGGTACCGGGTTCTTGGGCAAGGCGGCCGCACGGATGCGGATTTTTTCAACCGAATCGAAACTCTCCACCCCATGCATGGCCAGGATGTTGAGCATGCCCGGTGCCAGGCCGGCCGCCGGCACGATCCATCGGCCGGCCTCCTGGGCGCGCGCATGCAGACGCACCTGCTGGGCATAGGTGGTGTCGTCGCCACCAAGGTCCACATAGTGGGTACCCACGGTGAGGGCCGCCTCGGCCAGTTTGGCATTGTGCTTGAAGGGAAGGGCGGAAATGAGGGCGTCGGCACCCTTGATCAAGCCCAGGAAGGACATCTCCCGCTCGATCTTGACCCGATGCACCCGGAGTTTGGAGCTGTTCACCGCTTCGGTGAGCTCCTCCAAGGCGTTCCCGTTCCGATCGATCACATTGACGGCCGACACATCCGGATCGGCACACAAGGTTTTGGCGATAGCGGCACCCACATTACCAGCGCCGACCACAGTGAATTTCATAGATACCCGGTTTCCCTAATTGACAGACACGAGAGTCAAAAATACGCTATTTTATGGGTACCTGGGGATGCACGTGGTTTCGACGGAATGCGTGGGGTCGCAGGTGGCGTGTCGGGTCATCACGAAGGATCCCGTTAAAAACCTCGTGAAACAACGTAGACGCAGACAATACGTCCTACAGCCTGGCTGCTTAATCGCGCCGGCCGCTCCGTTCCAGGCTAGTCCATCGGCTTGGTTCCGAGCGTCATACTCGGATGGAATCGACCTCGGCAACGGCCGGTAGCCGGGGTTCAGACTTCACCGGCCTGGGGGAAGGGCGCTTGCCGATGTGCCAACCCGTCCCCGAGACCCAATCATCGGATACACACGTAGTCACTTGACGGTTCGCCATTTCGGACGCGGGTTCGACTCCCGCCATCTCCACTTGAGGGACTATGGGTCTATGGGTCCCCAAAGCCCCACATGCCTTCCCTCCTCTACATAACGCCGTATTTCCCACCGCAATCGCGGGTGGGGGCCTGGAGGCCGCTCAAGTTCGTGCGGCACCTGCGCGCGTTCGGGTGGGAGCCGCGGGTGTGGACCGATTTCCCCAAGGGCGCGGCTACCGACGCCTCCCTGCTCGAGCACCTGCCGCCCGATCTTCCGATCGACTATTCCTGGTCGTCCGGCGCCCGAACCCGACACGCCCGCTGGCTGGCAGGTGGTACGGGTGCGACAACCCGACCCCGAACCCCGAACTCCAAACCGCGGACCTGGTTCGACAGTCCCGAGCTCATTCCGTTCGGGGAGCATCTGTTCGATATGGCGCATGCCCTGAGGCGCGGCCGCGAGCTGTTGCGCGCGCACAGGCCCGATGCCATGTTGGTGAATATGGATCCGTTCGCCGGGGCCGAGGTGGGGCGCCGGCTCAGCCGGGAGTTCGGGGTTCCGCTGGTACTCGATTTCCGCGATCCCTGGGCCTGGTGCGATCTGCGCCGGCCCATCCGTCCTTGGCCCAGCCGCCTCATCGTGGACCGGTATGAGGGGAAGGCGTTGGAAGTCTGCCGGGCGGCCATCTTCAATTCGGCCAATACGGTAGCGGTGTATCGGGAGCGGTATCCGGATCTGGCTCACAAGTTCCATTTCATCCGCAATTTCCACGATGCGGAGCTGATGGACCACGGCACGGCGCCCGTTTTCGAGGCGCCAACGGTGGTCATGATGGGCAACCTGCGCCGGTTTATCGAGGGCACGGAGTATTTCGAGGCCTTGGCCGTGCTCAAGGTCCGCGGGGTGGGGCCCGACCGCATCCGGTTCGCCCAGTACGGCCAGGTCTTGCCCGACACGCCCGCCACCATCGCCCGGTTCGGGGTGGAGGACTATGTAATGCTGGGAGGGCAACTGCCCTATAACCGCGTGTTGCCTGTGCTCAAGCAGGCGGCCGGCCTGCTCATCCCCGACATCCAGGGCACCATGCGCCTGCCCAGCAAGTTTTTCGACTATGTGGTGGCCGGTCGCCCCATGCTGGCCTTCGACCGGAATCCGGAATTGAATGCCATGGTGACCGAAACGGGCGGCCTGCTGGTTTCGCCCGGCCAGCCCGAAGCCCTGGCCGACGCCTTGCTCCGGTTGGCCCAATCGCCTCCCGGTCCGGCCATCTCCGACGACCTCATCGAACGCTACAGCGCGCGCACAGCAACCCGCGAACTCGTTCACATCCTGAAATCGGTTATCTGAAATCGTTATTCGGAAGTCGGTTATCTGTTTACCGAAAACCGAGTTCAGAAGGGCACCGTCGCCCGGATGCGCCAATACCAATCGGTGGCGGCGATGCGGTCGATGCGATCGGTGGGGCGCGCGGCACCCACGCTTTGCACGATGCTCAGCCCCAGCACGTTGAGCTCGTTCTTCAGCTCGATGCCGGCCCCGGACCGTTGCTCGGTGCGCGTGCCCGGGATGTTGGTCACCCCATGCACCACGCCCGCATCGGCGAACAGGGCCGCCGTGGTGCGGCCCAGACTCACCAATCCCAATACCTGGGTGGCCAATGTGGGTGCCAGCGGAATACGCCATTCGGCGGTGCCGAACAGGAGCATGTCGCCTGTGGCGTACTGCCGGTACCCGCGCACCCGCTCGGTGCTGCTGCGCCCGAAGTTGAAGATCACATAATCGCCCAGGTCGGGCTCGTCGTACCGGTTGAAACCCAGGATCTCCTGCGGTAGCGCCGTGCCGAACCGCCGGGTATAGCGCCCGAACAGGTACAGGCGGCTGGACCCCAACATGGGCAGCAAGGCATAGGCCTGTGCGTCGGGTTGCCAGTAGTTTGCATCGGCATGGCCACCTTTGAGGGCCACACGGAAGCCGATGCCATCCAGCGGATGGATGAAGCCGTTGGCGTAGGGCTTGTTCCGGCTGCGGGTGAAGGACAATTCTGTCTCTATGACGTTTCCGGCAACGGGAACCGCGAGGTTGTCCTGCAGGGGTAGGTTCCAGGTTTCACGGTCGGGTCGCAGCCGCACCACACCGACCGACGCACCC
>JANJTJ010000105.1 GCA_024711145.1 Balneolales bacterium | reverse complement strand
CCCCCCCCCGGACCGGTGGGCCGCCCGCGCCGCCAGAAAGCCGGGATCGGAGATGCCCGGCGTTCCGGCGTCGCTCACCAGGCCCACATCCAGGCCGGCATCCAGTTTCCGCATCACGTCCTCCACCTTCCGGTGTTCGTTGTGCAGGTGGAAACTGGATGCCGGCGTCCGGATACCGTACCGGGCCAACAGCACCGAGGTGGTGCGGGTATCTTCGCAGAACAGATGCGCCACCGACCCGGCCGTGGCGGCCGCCCGGGCCGACCAATCATCCAGGTTGCCGATGGGTGTGGAAATGAGGTAAAGCGTTGCCAATTTGACAGCGTGAAGGTGGGTGGCACAAAGTTGGCCGACGTGCGGGTCAGACAAAATACCCACTCCGCTTCGTACCATCCCAAATGATTCCCTACCGCCCCACCGGCATCAACCAGATCACCCTTCGGGTGAACGACATGGCCCGGGCCGAGGCCTTCTATGCCGGGGTGTTGGGCCTTACGTTGGACCGCCGCATGGGCCAGACCATGACGGTATTCCGCATGGGTCCCGATACCCTGGTCCTGGTCGAAGCGGAAACCGCCTACGACAACCAGGCCCGCGACTACCGCATGGACCATTTCGGGTTCTCCGTGCCCGATGCCGCCACCGTAGACGCCATGGCCGCCTATTTCCGCGACCAGGACATCCGCCTGGTGGCCGGCCCCACCAACCGCAAAACGGGCCGTTTCCTGTTCATCACCGATCCAGATGGGAATCTGATCGAAATCTATTCCGAATGAAACCCCACGATACCGAACCGGTGGACGAGCAGCCCATCGACGAACTCGAATCCCTCAAGGCCGAAGTGGCCTCCCTCAAGGACCAGCTCCTGCGCCGTGCCGCCGATTTCGAGAACATGCGCAAACGCACCGCCCGCGAGCGGGTGCAGCTCTTCGAAGACGCCAAGGTGAACGCCCTGCGCGGTTTCCTGCCCGTGCTGGACGACATGGTGCGCATGGTACAGGCCTCCGAAGGTCAGGACATTCCGCCTGCCTTCCTGGAAGGAGTAAAACTGGTGGCCGACAAATTCCAGACGGCCATCAACAGTTACGGCCTGGAGCGCATCGATCAGACCGGGGTGGCCTTCGATGTGAATCTGCACGAGGCCCTGTTGCGCCAACCCGCACCCGATGCCGAAACCCCGGCCAACACCGTGCTCATGGTGCTCGATCCCGGCTACCGCCTGGGCGATCGGGTGATCCGGCATGCCAAAGTCGTGGTGAGCGAATAAGATGGCCGCAAAACGCGATTATTACGAAGTGTTGGGCGTGGGCCGCGATGCCAGCGCCGAAGACATCAAACGGGCCTACCGCAAGAAAGCCATGGAGCTGCACCCGGACCGCAACAAGGCGCCGGATGCCGAGGCCAAATTCAAGGAGGCCGCCGAGGCCTTCGACGTGCTCAAGGATCCCGACAAGAAAGCCCGCTACGACCGCTTCGGGCACCAGGGCCTGCATTCGGGTGGCTACAGCGAACCCAACTTCCAGGATATCAACCTGGAAGACATCTTCTCCCGTTTCAGTGACATCTTCGGTGGTGGAATGGGCGGCGGGCAAACCCGCGGCCGCGGAGGCCGGCGCCAGGCCGGTGTGCCCGGCGAAGACATGAAGGTGACGCTTTCGCTCACGCTCGAAGAGATCGCCACCGGGGTCGAGAAGAAGCTGAAGGTGAAGAAGCAGTCGGTCTGCGGCACCTGCTCGGGCACCGGCGCGGCCACCCCCAACGATTTCATGACCTGCGGCACCTGCAATGGGTCAGGCGAGGTGCGGCAGGTGGCCCGCACCATGTTCGGTCAGTTCGTGAATGTGCAACCCTGCCCCACCTGCCAGGGCGAAGGCCGTACCATCAAATCGAAATGCAAGTCCTGCTCGGGCGAAGGCCGTGTGAAAGGGGAGGAAACCCTGAAGGTGCGCATCCCCTCGGGGGTTTCGAACGGCAATTACCTCACGCTTCGGGGCCAGGGGAATGCCGGTATCCGCGGTGGTGAGGCCGGCGACCTGATCGTCATCATCCAGGAACAGGAGCACGAACAGTTCGAACGCCGCGAGAACGACATCTACTACGAACTGATGATCGGTGTGCCCGATGCCATCCTGGGTACCGAAGTGGATGTGCCCACGCTGAAAGGAACCGCCAAGGTCCGCATCGAACCGGGTACCCAGCCGGGCAAACTGCTGCGCATGCGCGAGAAAGGCATCAAGGGGCTGAACTCGAACCAGATCGGCGACCAGTACGTGCAGGTGAATGTGTACATCCCCGATGTGGTTTCGGCCGCGGAAAAAGACGTTCTGGAGAAATGGCGGCATTCGGCCCATTTCGACCCGGCCGGACCCAAGGAGAAAGGGTTCTTCGACAAAGTGAAGGACATCTTCTCCTGAGGCGGCCGGTTCAGGTGCCCAGCACCTGGGCCATGGCCGCTATCAGTTCCCGCCCTTGGATGGGTTTGGTCAGGATGCGGTCGATACCGGCCTGGCGCAGCCTTTCGGGCTCCACCATGGCATGGCCCGAAAGGGCGTAGATCGGTGTGCGTATGCCATGGTCGCGCATGGCCCGCGCGGCTTCGAAGCCGTCCATCCCGGGCATCATGATGTCCAACAGGATCAGGTCGGGTTGGTCGGTACCGGTAGCCATGGCCACGGCTTCGTTGCCATCGGTAGCGCTGATGATGCGGATGCCGGTTTTTTTGAGCACCAATTGGATGAACCGGATGTTGACGGTTTCATCTTCGGCCAGGAGCAAG
>JANJTJ010000083.1 GCA_024711145.1 Balneolales bacterium | reverse complement strand
ATGCTCCAAGACCGTGAGCTCAAATCGAACCGATGCACCACGTTCCGGTTTCGCACGAACACCCGGTTGCGGACGGCATCGTAGGCGTAATTGATGTGGTGGTTGCCATTCACGTATTCCTGGTAGGGCTCGATCACCACCGGCTCATTCGCAGGTACCACCTGTTCGAACCGGATCAGGTCGGTACTATCCGGCGCGGGCTGAATCAGAAGCAGGATTCCGAGGAGGGCGGATCCCATAATAGATGCGGTCTGGAGAGGGGGTTATGTACTCAGGGGCTGACGATTGACAGGAGTATAAGCACATGCGGTCCTGCACACAATAACAACTCGGGTCCGGGACCGGGTTCGCAACGGGTTCGGTTTCGGGATGGATTGAGGGAGGGGGGGTGAGGTAAGTTCGTGTCAACAATCGTCAGCGAACCAATAGACACGACCTGGAGAGACGCTACGTTTGGCGCAAAGGCCCCCTTGAACGGGGGCCTTTTCCATTTAGCGCTGGGGACCGCCGCGGCGCATGGCCCGCCGGGTGTGCTCTTCCCAGAGGGCCAACTGTTCGGGGGTGAGGATGTCGGCCAGTTCGATCCGAAGGCTGTCCAGGGAGTTCCGCATGCGTTCCTGGGCCTGGGCACGGATCGAGTCGTTCCGGTCGCGCATGAGGCGGCGGTGCCGGCGCATGGCCTCGAAGAAGGGGGTTTCCTGCTCGGGCGTGAGGCCGAGGTCCCGCACTACCCGATCGCGGAACAGGCGGTCGCGTTCGGCTCGCTCCAGGGGCGGCCGGGTGTCGAGCGGCCCCCTGATCCAATACCCGGTGATGCCGCCAACCGCGAACACGGCGGCGAACATGAGGAGGATCCAGAGTGGTCGTAGGCGGCGCGGGGTCATGGCAGGGTCCAGATTTCAGGCAGGTTCAGACTTCCATCGGCCGAACCTGACACGTATTCGGTCCAGAGGCTGTCGGTTTGGGCGGCCGGATCGGTAACCAGGTGGTTCCATACGCCGGCCGTGGCCGCCGCCACCAGCAAAGGCAAGGCCAGCCGCCGGGCGAACAGGCGCCAGGCCAGTTCCACCCAATCGGGTTCATATCGGGGTTGTTCCAAGCGGGTGCGCAGACGCGCTACCGCCCAGGGATCGGGTTGCACGCCGGCATAGGCGTCGCGCAGGTGTTCGGGGTCGATCATGGGGTCCATCCGGATTGGGTCAGATGCTCGTTCAGTTTTTTGAGGGCGTAATGGTGCCGGCTTTTCAGTGTACCCTCCGAATCGCCGGTGATGGCGGCGATTTCGGCATAGCTGAGGCCTTCCACATCCCGAAACACCACGATGCTGCGGTGCGGTTCGGGAAGGGCGGCCACGGCTTCACGGACCAAGCGCCGCCGCTCGCGTCGCTCGGGTACGTCGTCCTGGTCGGGATCGGGCAATGGCAGGGGTTCGTCCTGCCCGCCCGGCCAGATGTCGGCCATCCAGCGGCGCACCTTCCGCCGGCGCAAGGCATCCAGGGCGGTGTTTCGGGCGATGGCGAACAGCCAGGTCCCCAGGGAGCTGTCGTCCCGGAAGCCGTCGATGTGGTTCCATGCCTTCACGAAGGTATCCTGTGTGATATCGTCGGCCTGAAGGCCGCTGCCGACGGTCAGGGCGGCCACGACCCGGTACACGCGGGGGTACCACTGGTCCAATTCCCGGCCCAGACGCGTACGGGCGTCGGAGTCGGGAACGGACGTTTCGATGCGGGCTTCGGGCACGGACTCCATCCAAAGGATACCATGCCAAAGTACGGCCGGTTCAGAAGCGGCGGCGTGGGCCACTGTTCCGGTGCCAGTCGGTCATGTGGATGCGCCAGTGCCGGAGTTGGTCTTCGGTCAGTACGGCCGCCACCCGTTCGTCCAGGTCGGCGCGGGCTGCGGCGCGATGCGCACGCATGGCGCCGCGGGGAACGGCGCAGGGGTCCGTTTCGGCGAAGTGGGCTTCGTGGGCGGCACGCAGTTTGGCGGTTGTGGCCGCATCCAGCCCCAGGTCGGTTGCCATACCCGGGAAGAAGGTTTCGAAGAACGCCGTTTGGCGCTCGGCACGCATATCGGCACAACGGGGTTGTGCGGCGAGGGCGACCGGAAAGGCCACGAGGGCCGTGAGGAGGAGGAGTCGGATCGTTTTCATATCGTTTTGACGCCCGATGCCGCGAACGGTTGAACACCCCTCCGATGTTTGTAGTTTGCCACGCTCCAGAAACCGACCGCAACCGACCATGACCGACACCGCACGGAACGCCCGCCTCCGGGCCCTAGCCAAAGACGAAACCGCCTTCCAGGAACTGCTGGAACTGGTCGAATCGCTCGAGGTGGCCCGTGCCGCCGCCGACCGCAACCTGCAGTTGTTGGAGGCCACCATCCGGCACGACTACGACTCCATCTGCATCACGGAACTGGAGATGGAGCAGCCGGGCCCCCGTATCGTGTATGTGAACGAAGGGTTCACCCGCCTGACGGGCTGGAAACCGGAAGAGGTGATCGGCAAAACCCCCCGCATCCTGCAGGGCCCCAAGACCGACCGTGCCGTGCTCGACAAACTCAAGGAGTGCCTGCGCAACGGCAAATCCTTCTTCGGGCAAGCGGTGAACTACCGCAAGGACGGCAGCGAGTTCATCAATCAGTGGGATATCCATCCCCTGCAGGACTCCCAGGGCCGCATCACGCATTGGGTATCCTATCAGCACGACATCAGCGCGCGGAAGCGCTCGGAATTGGCCGTGCTCGATTCCAACATCCTCAACACCGACGACCTTTACGAGCAGTCGAAGAAATGCCTGGTCGATTTCAACGAGCACGGGTTGGTGGTGGGTGCCAACCAGCAGTTCCGGGAGCTCACGGGGCACCCGGCCGAGGTATTGCGTACCAAGCACTTGTGGGATCTGGTGGTGGAACGGCAGGGGCGCACCTTGCGCAACCAGTGGTCGCGTATCTGGAACGATGACCTCAGCCGCGAACGCAGCATCCGGGTGGTGTTGAAACGGGTGGGAGGCACCACGGTGCAGGCCGAGATCCAGGCGCTGAAAACCCGCGACGAATCGGGTAGGGCCGTGGTGCGCGCCGAAGTGCGCAACCTCACCTTGCGCAAGAAGGTGCTGCAGTCGTTGCGCAAAAGCAGCGACCTCTTCAACCGCATGTTCGACCGGAAGGCCGATTTCAGCTATGGTCTGGTGCTCGACGCCGACCAAAGTCCCCGGTTCAAGTGGGTGGGCGAGGGTTTCGAACGGGTCACCGGTTTCGCACCAACCGAATGCCTGAATCGCGACGGTTTCCTCAAGCTGGTCCATCCCGAAGACCAGGCCCGTGTGCGGGAACATGTGCAAGCCGTGATGGCCGGCAACACCGATACCCTGAGCTACCGGATCCGCACGAAAGACGGCGGCTACATGACCCTGCTGGATTATGCCAAGCCCGATGGGGACGGCGGCCTGATCGCCACCGCCCTCACATCCGATGCCCAGGCCTGATCAGGCGTAGGCTTCCAACGGCAGGCAGGCGCATACCAGATTCCGGTCGCCATAGGCGCCGTCGATCCGCGCCACGGAAGGCCAGAACTTGGCCGCCTTGACCCACGGTAGCGGATAGGCCGCCTTGGTACGGCTGTAGGCGTGGGCCCAGTCGTCCACCAGCACATCTTCGGCCGGGTGCGGGGCGTTGGCCAACACATGGTCGGTAGCGTCGGCGATACCGTCGGCCACTTCCTGAATTTCGTTCCGGATGGCGATCATGGCCTCGGCGAAGCGGTCCAATTCCTCCAGGGGTTCGCTTTCGGTGGGTTCGATCATCAACGTACCGGCCACCGGGAAACTCACGGTGGGTGCATGGAACCCGTAATCCATCAGCCGTTTGGCCACATCCTCCACTTCGATGCCATGGGCCTTGAAGGGCCGGCAATCCAGGATGAATTCGTGGGCGCAGCGGCCGTTGGCGCCGGCATAGAGCACCGGATAATGGGGTTCCAGTTTCGCCTTGAGGTAGTTGGCGTTCAGGATGGCGAACTCGGTGGCCTTGCGCAGGCCGTCGGCCCCCATGAGCCGGATGTAGGCGTAAGAGATGACCAGGATGCCGGCCGAGCCGAAGGGCGCCGCCGATACCGGTGTGATGGCGCGGTCGCCGCCTGTGGCCACCACCGGGTGACCCGGCAGGAACGGTGCCAGGTGGGCTTTCACGCCGATGGGACCCATGCCGGGGCCGCCACCGCCGTGCGGGATGCAGAAGGTCTTGTGCAGGTTCAGGTGGCACACGTCGGCCCCGATGGCGGCCGGTGAGGTGAGGCCCACCTGCGCGTTCATGTTGGCGCCATCCATATACACCTGGCCGCCCCGCTCGTGGATGATGGCGCAGATCTCGCGGATCTCGGCCTCGAACACCCCGTGCGTGGACGGATAGGTGACCATGAGGCAGGCCAGCTGCCCCGCGTGTTCGTCGGCCTTGGCACGCAGGTCGTCCAGGTCGATGTTGCCCCGCTCGTCGCATTTGGTGACCACCACCCGCATGCCCGCCATCACGGCCGAGGCCGGGTTGGTGCCATGCGCCGAAGAGGGGATGAGCGCCACGTTCCGGTGCCCTTCGCCCCGGTCGGCATGCCAGGCGCGGATCACCATGAGGCCGGCGTATTCGCCCTGGGCACCCGAGTTGGGTTGCAGCGATACGGCGTCGAATCCGGTCACCGCCATCAGCCAGTGCTCCAACTCGGCGATCATGGCGCGGTAGCCTTCGGTCTGGTCATCCGGCGCGAAAGGATGCAGTTTGCCCACGGTGGGCCAGGTCACCGGTATCATTTCGGTGGTGGCGTTCAGCTTCATGGTGCACGATCCCAACGAGATCATGGAGTGCGCCAGGGACAGGTCCTTGTTCTCCAACCGTTTCAGATACCGGAGCATCTGATGTTCGTTATGATGGGTGTTGAAGACGGGATGCGTGCAGAAGGCGCTCTCCCGGGCGATGCCGGCCGGCAGGTTGGGCACCACTTCGGTGCCCTCGGCGGCGGCCCGGTCGAAGGGGGCACTGCCATTGGCCTCGGCGAAGGCGTCCACCAGGTCGGCCAGGTCGTTCAGGGTTTTGGCCTCGTCGAAACTGAGGCCGATGCGGGTGGGGCCCGCGACCCGCAGGTTGATGCCACGCTGGCGGGCGGCGGCATGGATGCGGGTGGCCCGAGCGGCGTCGCCGGTTTCGATGGTGAGGGTGTCGAACCAGACCGGATTGAGGATGCGGTACCCGCGCGCGGTGAGGGCCTCGGCCGCCAGGGTGGTGAGGCCGTGCGTGCGCCGGGCGATGTGCCGCAACCCCTCGGGACCGTGGTACACGGCATAGGCGGCGGCCATCACGGCCAGCAGGACCTGGGCCGTGCAGATGTTGGAGGTGGCTTTCTCGCGGCGGATGTGCTGCTCGCGGGTTTGCAAGGCCATGCGGTAGGCCGGCCGACCCTTGGCATCTACCGATGCCCCGATGATGCGGCCCGGAATGCTGCGCTTGTAGGCCTCGCGGGTGGCGAAGAAACCGGCATGCGGTCCGCCGAAACCCATAGGTACGCCGAACCGCTGGGCCGAACCCACCACCACGTCGGCACCCATTGCCCCGGGCGACTCCACCAGCACGCAGGCCAGCAGGTCGGTGGCCACAGCCACCCGGATGTCCTTGGCCTGGGCCGCCGCGATCCAGGGTCGCAGGTCGCGGACCTGGCCCTGGGTATCCGGATTCTGCACCAGGGCGCCGAAGACGGTGGCGTCGGCCGGGTCGAACCCTTCCATGGGCACCACTTTCAGCTCTATGCCCAAGGGTTCGGCCCGCGTTTGTAGCAAAGCGAGGGTCTGCGGGTGCAGATGGTCGGCCACGAAGAAGGCCTCGGCCTGCTTTTTGGAAGGAGGCCGCACCCCGTGCAGCAGGGTCATGGCTTCGGCCGCCGCGGTGGCCTCGTCGAGCAGGGAGGCGTTGGCCAGGTCCATGCCGGTCAGGTCCGAGACCAGGGTCTGGAAATTGATGAGCATCTCCAACCGCCCTTGGGCGATCTCGGCCTGATAGGGCGTGTAGGCCGTGTACCAGCCCGGATTCTCCAGGATGTTCCGCAGGATGACGGTCGGGGTGAGGGTATCGTAATACCCCGTTCCGATGAAGGACCGGAAGATGCGGTTGCGGCCCATCAGGGCCTCGAACTCTTCCAGGAAGCGGGCTTCGTCCACCGCCTCGGGCAGGCCCTGCAACTCCGGAATGCGGATGGAGGCGGGGATGGTTTGGGCGATGAGTTCGTCCATGGATCCGGCGCCGATGGCGGCCAGCATGGAATCGCGTTGGGCATTGTTCGGACCGATATGCCGGGCGGCGAAGCGCTCGCGGCGGCTGAAATCGACGGGCATGTACAGCGTGGATTGGATGGTTGCCAAAGATACGATGGAGTGCCATAGCCTCATGGCGGCCGCTCGGTTGTAACCTTCGCGGCAGCGGGCGCATCTTCTCCAAGTACCCCATCACCAAACCGCTTTTATATGGAACCGTTCGCTTTCGCCCTCATTGCCGTCGCCTTCATCGCGGCCGGCTTCTTCGTCTGGTATTTCACGTTCCAAGCCAAACAGGAGGAACGCCGCCTGTTCATCGAAAAGGGCTACAAGCCGGAAGAACTGCCCGCAACCCCCGGCTTCACCTTCCCCTGGCGCAAAACCGGCATCGTGCTGGTCGGGGGCGTCTTGGGCATGCTGCTCCATGAAATGACCTTCAACATCCAGGACGGCACCCTCCCGGCCCTGCTCCTGGGATCCGGCATCGGCATGATCCTGGCCAACGCCTTCGAGAACGGCTATCCGGTGCGGCGGTTCTGGCGCACGTTGGTCTACGGATTCCTGGGTTTCGCCGGCGGGGGGGTGATCCTCTCCGTCGCATATCTGTACATGCCGGATATCCCGGAAGAGCTGTCCATCTTCACCATGCTGGTTACCACGTTCCTCGCGTTCTTCATCGAAATCCGGACCCGGAAGGCGGATCAATCCGGCGCATGACCGAGACCTGGATCCGTCAGGTTCTGGCCGGCGACCAGGAGGCCTTCCGGCACCTGGTGCGGGCGCATCAGGACCGTGCCTGGAACATCGCGCTGTCGGTGGTCAAATCGCCGGACCGGGCCCAGGACGTGGTCCAGACCGCCTTCGTGAACGCCTGGCTCAAGCTGGCCACCTTCTCCGGCCGGGTGCCCTTCGAAGCCTGGTTCTACCGCATCGTGGTCAATGTGGCCATCCAGGATCTGCGGAAACGGGCGGAACGGACCGAACCGCTGACCGAAGGGCATGATGTGGCGCAGACGGATCCTTCGGGCGACGAGGCGGAACGGGTCCGCTTCGCGTTGGTCCGTATGAAACCGAACGAAGCCCTGGCTCTGAACCTGCATTACCTGGACGGGTTCAGCATCCGCGAGATCACCACCATCACCGGCTGGACCGAAGCCAACGCGAAGGTCATCCTGCACCGGGCCCGCGAATCCTTGCGCCGGTTGCTGCACGCCGAATCCGAATTTCCGACTCCATGAACACAACCCCGAACGACCCCATCGCCGACTGGATGCGCTTGGCGCAGGAACCGATGCCCTATCCGGATCTGGAAGCGGCGGTGATGGCCGAGATCGCCACCATGGCCCGCGTGCGCGCACGGCGCCGGCATCATCTGGCCTTCGCCTGGCTCAGTTTCGCGGTGGGGATGACGGCCGGCCTCTGGGTGGCGGCTCCCGTGTATGGGAACCTGCTCACCCCCGAGGTCGGTACGTTGGTCCAGGTCGGCGTCAGCCTCGGCCTGGTCTTCGGCTTCGAGCGCCTCTGGGCGCTCAGCCGGGTTAGCGGTTCAATCCCGCATCGATGAGATGCAGCACGTGCGCGGTGTGCGCGCGGGTCTCCAGGTTGCCGGCGGTCTTGGCCTTCAACAGGCTTTCGATGTTCCGGGCTTGGAACAGCGCTGCCGACTGCGTGGGCGTATCGTACTTCACCGGACCCTCGTTCTTCACGATGGCGATGAGGCGGTTCACGTAGTCGATCTGCAGGTTCTGGCGGAAGGTGTTCACGTTGCCGCCCAGGTCGGCCCGGAAGGTGGCGTTGGTGAGGTCGGCGAAGACTTCCGAAACCGGATACTGGTTGCCGTACAGGCGCGCATCGGTCATCCGTTTGGTGGTTACCGGATGCATGATGTGGTTGAGCACGTTGCGCTGGGAGGCCAGTACCATGTCGTGGATTTTCGGGTCCTCGGTGCCGTTGAACAGGTTGAAGCCGCGACGCGTGGTCTGCAGATGCGCCAGGAGGTCGCCGCCGGCCTTGAAGGCGTCGGGCGCGAACAGGTAGCTGTCCAAAGCGCTCATGGCCTGTTTCTGGCGGTCGCGTTCAACCGGTACGAAGGGACGCGTGGCGCCGGTCTGACCCACGAAGGCGCGGTCGGTGTACACCCCACCCACATAGCGGGAAATGACGCCCATCTGGATGCGGTGGTGCGCGAAGGCCACCATGAACCCGTTGCGCAACCGCTGGTAGCTCTCGCCCGGGCGGGCGGCTTTGGCCATGAGGCGGTCGAAGAGCTGGTTGGCCAGGTTGGCCCGCTCGATACCGTAGGCAATGGCGTCGCTGGACATGTCGTCAACGTTCACCAGGGGGTTGATGGCTTTGCCTGCCGAACGCATGTCGTCGGCGTCGTTGCCGAAGGCCAGTTCCCGCTCGGTGCTCCGCGCCAGAATGCCCGGCAAGGCCGCCTCGTCGGTGGTGTACCCGAAGGTGATGGCCCATACATCATAAGGTCCCGGCGTGATGTCGTAGAACAACCCCTGCTTGCTGCGGTCCAAGGGGATGTTGACGGTGGAATAATCCATGACGGAACCCGTGAGGCCCACGCGGCTGGTGAGCTCGCGGTCGTGGATGGCAACCGGATCGTGCAGCTGGGAGGCTTTCATGTTGTGCGAAAGACCCAGCGTATGGCCCACTTCGTGCAGGATGAGCATGCGCACCGCTTCGTCGCGCAGGCGGTTCATTTCGCCCACGGGCGCATCCAGAGCTTCCAATGCCGATACCGCGAACCGGTGGTTGCGCATCAGATGCACGCTGTAGGAGCAGAACCGGTGGTCGTCGGACTCGGACGTCCTCGCTTCAGCCAGAATCTCCTCTTCTTGCAGGGTGCCGCCCAGGAAGGAGTATTCGAGCATGATGTCGGCACCCAGGATCTGCCCGGTGAGGGGGTTGGTGAAGCTGGGGCCGTAACCGCCGAAGGGCACCACGGGGGAGCTGGTCCAGCGCAGCACGTTGTAGCGGATGTCGCCGGCATCCCAATCGGCATCGTCGGGTTGCACGCGCACCTGCACGGCATTGCGGAACCCGGCGGCTTCGAAGGCCTTGTTCCAGGCCAGCACGCCGGCTTCCACGGACGGACGGATCTCCACCGGCGTGGTGTTCTCGATCCAGAAGACGATGGGGTTCACCGGCTCGGATACCGCGGCGGCGGGGTCTTTCTTGACCAGGTGCCAGCGGGTGATCAGGTCGTGGTAGGGCGTGGGGCTCAGGTCGCTCAGGTCGGTCTTCTCATCCGTGAAGAAGCCTACGCGCGGGTCGGCGAACCGGGGGCGGTAGTCGTTCTCGGGCATGCGGATGATGCTGTGCTGCGACCGGATGTGGATGCTGCGGGCATCGGTCACCGAACCGCCACCCGAGTTGAGCGGGCTGGGGTTGTCGTACACGTAATCGATCACCACATCGGTGTTTTCCGGATAGTTGCGGATGGAGGCGATGCGGCTCTTGTCGCGGCTGAGCTGGCCCAACACCAAGGTGTTCATGGGGTTCTGGCCGGGGAACATGGGCGGCTTCACCTGGGAAAGCGCCTCGCTGAGGAAGAGCCCGTCCGCTTTGATGAGGTACCGCGTGCCCGTACTGTCGGTCTCTTCGGCCACAATCTTCTCGCTGAGCAGGGTGGCCGGCGAGATGTTGGCGTCGGCCGCGCGGGAGATGGCGTTTTCCGGATCGAAATGGTAGTTGGTGTTGCGGGTCTGCACTTCCAACCGGTCGAAATACCGGGTGAAGACGATCACCTTGGTGTCGCGGTACATGCCGCGGAAGTGGTTGGCCGGTACCGGCCCGTTTTCGGTGTAGCTGAAATAGATGAAGGGCGTGTCGAGCTGGTCGGCACGGACCACGATATGGGTGCTGCCGTCCACGGTATCCTGATAGACGGGGAAGAGGCCTTGATGCAGGCGCGATTTGGCCACCGTCTGGGCGATGGTCTTTTTGGCCGGCGCGGCCGGTGCGGCCGGGGTGGGCGGCGTGGGTTGGCTGCGGCGGCGGCCGAAGAGTTGGGCATCGGCCGACTCGGGCAGCAGCAGCGTGGCCACCAGTGCCAGCAGGAACAAGGTTCGGATTCGGTTCATGGGGAAGCGGTTGGAGTTCGATAGAAACGTGAAGCGCGAAAATAGGCAGGTTTGTGACGGGGCGTCGGCATATGGGACCAAGCGGGTTGAAAGCGTGACGGATTGTGGGTATCGTGGGGCATGCTGCGCGACCGAGAGAAACCGTTGGTGCTTCTGATCGACGACAATGTCGAAATCCGTGAACTGCTCCGCATGGTGTTGCAGAAGCATTATGGCGTAATTACGGCCGACGACGGCTCCCAAGGGTTCCGCCTGGCCATACAGGAATTTCCCGACCTCATCGTGGTGGATGTGTCCATGCCCACCATGGACGGCCTCGAATTCGCCCGTCTCCTGCGCGGCTCCAGCGACCTGAAACACACGTTCCTGATCATGCTCTCGGGCAAACAGACCCCGACCGATGTGATCGCAGGCCTCGATGCCGGAGCCGATGTGTATCTGACCAAACCCTTCAAGATCGAAGTGGTGGCCGCGCAAATACGGGCCCTGTTCCGCCGCCGGGCATGACCATCGCCGCCATCGCCACGCCCTTGGGCGAAGGGGGCATCGCCGTGATCCGCGTTTCCGGGCCCGAGGCGGTCGGCATTTCGGCAACGGTATTTCGTGGCAAGGATCTGAATACCGTGCCCAGCCATACGGCCCATTTCGGGCGAATCGTGAAAGGGGATGAGGTGATTGACGAGGTGGTGGCCACGGTATTTCGTGGTCCCCGATCCTACACCGGCGAGGATACCGTCGAAATCTCGTGCCACGGGGGCGTGCTCGTCACCCAACGCGTGCTCGAAACCGTGCTCGGCGCCGGCGCGGTGCCGGCACGCGCGGGCGAGTTCACCGAGCGCGCCTTTCTGAACGGCAAGCTGGACCTGGCCCAGGCCGAAGCCGTGGCCGACCTGATCCATGCGCGCTCGCTTACCGCCACCCGGGCCGCCGTGCAGCAGCTCGAAGGCCGCCTCGGCGCGCATGTGGCCCGCTTCCGCCAGGCCGTGATCGACATGACCGCCCTGGTGGAGCTCGAATTGGATTTCATCGAAGAAGATGTGGAGTTCGCCAGCCGCGACCAGCTCCGCCGCCTGCTCGACGAGGTGACCGCCGAGCTCGATACCCTCCTGGCTACCTATGAAACCGGTCGCCTGGTCAAACACGGTGTGCGCACGGTCATCGCCGGCCTACCCAACGCCGGCAAAAGCACCCTGCTCAACGCCCTCACCGGTCGCGACCGCGCCATCGTGAGCGCCACCGCCGGCACCACCCGCGATGTGATCGACGCCGACTGGAGCCATGGGGGCCTGCTCTTCACGCTCACCGACACCGCCGGCCTGCGCCATACCGAAGACGCCATCGAAGCCGAGGGCGTGCGCCGCTCCCATGCCGCCCTCGAAGGCGCGGACCTCATCGTGTACCTGCACGATGTGGTTGCCCCTCCCGAACCCGATGTGCGTGCCCGCTATGCCGGCCGACCCTTCCTGCTGGTGGGCAACAAGACCGATCTGGCTCCCCGGGCCGACCGCACGCCCTACGACCTGTGCATCTCGGCCAAATCGGGCACCGACCTGGAGACCCTGAAAGCCGCCATGCTGCGGGCCGTGCTCGGCGAGCGCCGCATCGAACCCGGCGGCGTGCTGGTCACCGCCAGCCGCCACCGCGACGCCCTGGCCAAAACCCGCGAGCACCTGTCGGCCGCCCGCACCGCCCTCGAGGCCGGCACCACCGGCGATTTCCTGGCCATCGACTTGCGCGCCGCCCTGCACCACCTGGGCCGGCTTACCGGTTCCATCACCACCGAAGACCTGCTGGATAGCATCTTTTCCCGGTTCTGTATCGGGAAGTAGGGACTATGGGACTTTGGGACTATGGGACTGTGGGACTATGGGACTGTGGGACTTTACCCCAAACCCCAAACCCCGAACATCAAACGACAGGGTTGAGGGGCGTGTCGATCACCTTCCCGATTTCGGCGCCGGGGCACCACACTTGCCAATCGAGGCGCTGGTGGTCGTTCTCGGGCTCTTTCAGCACCATGTCGATATCCATGTAGATGATGGTCATGGCATGGCGCACGCGGTCGGTGCGGTTGGCGCCCGCCCGGTGGAACACCCACCCGCTATGGAAGCTCACGTCGCCGGCGGCGAAGGGCTCGGCCACATGGGGGAAGTCGCCGATTTTCATGCGTTTCCCGATCTCCTCCTCGCTGCGGTCGCTGATGGCCAGGTCGCGCCCCTCGAGCAAACGATGGCTTCCTGAGGCGAATTCCAGGGCACCCATTTCCAAAGGGGTCTCCTGCAAGGGAATCCAGGCGGTAATGACCTTGTCGGTGGCCAGGGGCCAGTAGTATTGGTCGGCATGCCAGGGCGTTATGCCTCCGCCGGGTTCCTTGGCCAGGGCCTGGTCGTGGTAGAGGCGCACGCCCCGGGTGCCCATGAGGCGGGCGGCCGTGTCGGCCAGGCGCCGGTCGAAGACGAGCTCCCGCACGGCTTCGTCTTTCACCCAAAGGTTGGTGCATTGCAGAAAGGCCTTGCCGTAGGTGTCGCGCGCTTCCAAAGGCCGCGTTTCCCGGTTCATGATGGCTACACGGTCGGCAACGGCACGGGCATGACGGGCCAATTCGCCGGCTTCGAAGAAGCCCGGCAGCCGGATGTGCCGGTCGCGGTCGTAGGCCCGGATGTGGGAATCGGTCAATTGCATCTGGGAAGTATAAAGGATGAAGGATGAAGGATGAAATCCGGAAACATCAATCGTATCTTTACGATATAGAACTCCGAACCCACTACCCACTACCCACAACCACTCCGGTGCCCAAGACCAAATCCCACGCTTTTTCGGATGCCGACAACCGCATCGCCCGGTATGCCCAGGCGCTGGCCCATCCGGCCCGGGTGGCCATCGTTCGGTTCCTGGCGGGCAAGAACGCCTGCCAGTGCGGCGACATCGTGCTGGAGCTGCCCTTGGCGCAAAGCACGGTTTCCCAGCATCTCAAAACCCTGAAGGAAGCCGGCCTGTTGCGCGGCACCATCGACGGGCCGGCGGTCTGCTACTGTCTGGAGCCGGCCGCCCTCGACGAAGCCCGCGCCTTGCTCGGCGACATCCTCACACCCACCATCACCTGCTGCCCATGAACACCGACACCGCCTCCATCAAAGACGTGGTCCGCACCAAATATGCGGAAATAGCCCTTCAAAGCGCCGAAACCAATGCCGCCTCCTGTTGCGGATCGGGGGGCTGCTGCACCGAGGGGTACACCATCATGGCCGACGAGTACGGCCATCTCGACGGCTACCTGCCCGATGCCGACCTCAAGCTCGGGTGCGGCCTACCCACCGAGACGGCCGGCATCCGCCCCGGCCACACCGTGCTCGACCTCGGCTCGGGTGCCGGCAACGACTGTTTCATCGCCCGCCACGAAACGGGACCCGAAGGCCGGGTGATCGGGGTCGATTTCACCCCGGAAATGGTGGCCAAGGCCCGCGCCAATGCCGAAAAGTTGGGGTACACCAATGTGGAGTTCCACGAAGGCGACATCGAACACCTGCCGCTTCCCGATGCCGAGGTGGACGTGGTGGTGAGCAACTGCGTGCTGAACCTGGTACCCGACAAGGCCGCCGTATTCGCCGAGATCCACCGGGTGCTCAAACCGGGCGGGCATTTCAGCATCTCCGACATCGTGCTTCAGGGCGAGCTGCCCGACGAGATCCGCACGGCGGCCGAACTGTATGCCGGTTGCGTGTCGGGGGCCGAACAGCTGGAGACCTACCTGGGAGTCATCCGTGCGCAGGGCTTCCGTGAAGTGGAGGTGCTCAAGACCAAGCCCATCCACGTGCCCTATTCCATCCTCATCCAAAACGTGCGGCACGAAGCCATCAAGGCCTTCCGGGAGAGTGGCACGGCCATCGTGAGCATCACCGTGAAGGGCGTGAAATGAAACGCCTGGCCTTTCTGGACCGCTGGCTCACGGGTTGGATCTTCCTGGCCATGGCCATAGGGGTCGCGCTCGGGCATTTTCTGCCCGGCGCGGCCACCTGGGTCGATTCGCTGAGTTTCGGCACCACCAACATCCCCATCGCCATCGGCCTCATCCTCATGATGTATCCGCCGCTGGCCAAGGTGGATTACGGAACCCTTCCGGTGGTATTCAAGAACACGCGCATCCTGGGCGTTTCGTTGGTGCTGAACTGGGTGGTGGGTCCGGTGCTCATGTTCGCACTGGCGCTCTTGCTGCTGCCGGACAAGCCCGAGTACGTGGTGGGCCTCATCCTCATCGGTCTGGCGCGTTGCATCGCCATGGTGCTGGTCTGGAACGACCTTGCCGAAGGCAACCGGGAATACGGGGCCGGTCTGGTGGCTCTGAACAGCCTCTTCCAGGTCTTTTTCTACAGCTTTTACGCCTGGCTGTTCATCACCTGGTTGCCGCCATTCTTCGGGTTCGAAGGGGTGCTGGTGGACCTTCCCATCTCCACCGTGGCCGAAAGCGTGGCCATATACCTGGGCATTCCGTTCCTGGCGGGCATGCTGGGCCGTTGGGGCCTCATCCGCTGGAAAGGGGAGACCTGGTACACGGAAACCTACCTGCCGTCCGTCTCGCCCCTCACCTTGGTGGCCTTGCTGTTCACCATCGTGGTCATGTTCAGCCTGAAGGGGGATGTGATCGTCACCCTGCCGTCGGATGTGGTGCGCATCGCCATACCCCTGCTGCTCTACTTCGGCATCATGTTCCTGGTGGGGTATTTTCTCACCAAACGCCTGGGAGCGCCCTACGACCAGCGTGCGGCGGTGGCCTTCACCGCGGCCGGCAACAACTTCGAACTGGCCATCGCCGTGGCCATCGCCATCTTCGGTATCCACAGCGGTGCTGCGTTTGCTGGTGTGGTGGGTCCGTTGGTGGAAGTACCGGCGCTCATTCTGTTGGTGCGGGTGGCCGAGCGGCTGAGACGGCACGGATGATCGGGACTTGTTGAAGATGGACGGGCGAAAGAGTATTGTGCGCATGTCTCTTTCGCCTAGCCTCTCAACCCGACACCGCCTGCGCATCCTGCTTCCAACACTCGCATTGGTCTGGGCACCCGTCGTGGCGGCTCAGAAAGTGACCGACATACCGGCCACCTCAGACAACACCCTCTACGAATCGTCCACCGGGGCACTGAGCAACGGGCAGGGGTCGCTTTTCGTGGGGGTCACCGAACAGGAGCTGATCCGCCGGACCCTGCTGCGGTTCGATTTCAGCGGATTGGCCATCGATTTCAGCCGGGTCGATTCGGTCACCCTGCGTCTGACACCCACGTTGGTCGCACCGGGTGCCGAACACATCCCCATGTCGGTGCATGTGGTGTTCCGCGCCTGGGGTGAAGGGGCGTCCCAGGCGCCCGGAGCCGGCGGGTCGGGTACCACGGCCGCGGATGGCGATGCCACCTGGATCCACGCCATCAAGGGGCAGACCATGTGGACCTCGCCCGGTGGCGATTATGGCGACGAGGTTTCGGCCCTCGCGGTAGAGCCCGGATCTGGCGCCGTATTCTCCCGCAGCAGCACCGCCTTCATCGACCTGGTGCGCGGGTGGGTGGAACAACCCGCCACCAACCACGGCCTGCTCATCCTGAACCGCAACGAGGACACCCCGAAACAGGCCGTCCGTTTCGCCAGCCGCGAAAGCTCCACCGCGGCCGAACGCCCCGTTTTGCGCCTCCACCATCGCAATGCGGTCACCTCCACCGAAGACGGGCCCCACTTGCCGGAAGCGGTCGCCCTCGATCCCGCCTACCCGAACCCGTTCAACCCTTCAACGGGTATCGGTTTTCGGGTGTCGGAAGTCGGACATGCCCGAGTAGCGGTGTATGATGTGTTGGGTCGCGAAGTCGCCGTGCTGGTGGACCGGGTGATGCCGGCCGGGGCGCATACCCTTTCCTTCGAGGCGGGCGGGCTTCCCAGCGGGATCTACTTCATCCGCCTTCAAGCCGCCGGCGAGGTGCGCACCCGTTCGGTGACCTTGCTGAAATGAGCTACTCCCGCACCACCGTCCCGTCGGGCATGATGCGTTCGCCCGGGCGGGGCTTGGCGGTGGGGAAATTCTCCAGCGGGTATTGGGGGTCGCGGTCGCGCGGTACATAATGGATGTGCGACCCGTGCGGTACTTCGATGTAGGGGGCTTCGTCGAAGACATGCAGGGCGTCGGCCAAGGCCAAGGCCCCGGCTACCGCCACCACCCCGATGAACACCCGTTTGGCTGTTTTGCTCATTCCGGAAAATACGGTCTTCGGGAACCCTCTGTCCTTCGCAGGGTTTTATGCCATTGACGACTGACGATAGAATGACTGCGCGAACCGTGGGCCTGACCGCCTGCGGTTCGCTTTTTTTTGCCTTTCTGCCTACCTTTGCAGCCGTTGGGGGTGCTCGCACAACGCGGGCTGAGATCACACCCCAGAACCTGATCCGGGTAATGCCGGCGTAGGAAAACCACCATGCGTAAACCGCTGCTCACCGCCCTCCTGGGGCTGGGCCTTTGTGCCCACGCGTTCGCCCAAGAACGCACCATCGTGCTCGACACCCTCCAGATCCGGGGTACCCGGATCGACGGCACCATCCCGATGACCTTCACCGACCTGCGGGCCGAAGACCTGCGGAAAGTGAATCTGGGCAAGGACATCCCCCTGCTTATCCAACGCACGCCGTCGGTGGTATCCACCAGCGACGCCGGCATGGGCATCGGCTACACCGGTCTGCGCATCCGGGGCGTGGACGACACCCGCATCAATGTCACCATCAACGGCATTCCGTTGAACGATGCCGAATCGCATGGGGTGTTCTGGGTGAACCTGCCCGACCTGGCCTCCTCGGTGGGCAACCTGCAGATCCAGCGCGGCGTGGGTTCCAGCGTCAACGGGCCCGCGGCTTTCGGCGCGTCGGTAAACCTCCGCACCGCGCCGCCGGCCCTCGAGCCGCACGGCCGCCTGACCACCGCGGCCGGTGCCTTCGGCACCCGCCGCCTCACCGCCCAAGCCGGCACCGGCCGTTTCGGCGCCGGCTGGTCCATCGACGGCCGCCTCTCCCGCATTGCCTCCGACGGTTTCATCGACCGCGCCAGCTCCGACCTCGCCTCCGGTTTCCTCACCATCAACCGTCAGACCGATGCGGGCCTATGGTCGGCCCAGCTCATTTCCGGCTCCGAAACCACCTACCAGGCCTGGAACGGCGTGCCCGAAGCCCGCCTCCGCGGCGACCAGGCCGGCATGAACCACTACGCCGACCAGCATTTCCTATCGCCCGCCGCCCGCGCCCATTTGCTGGCCAGCGGCAACCGCACCTACAACGCCTACACCTACGACAACCAGGTGGACCGCTACCGCCAGGACCACTACCAACTCCACCATTGGCGGAACCTGGCTCCCGGCTGGACCCTCCACGCCGCCCTGCACGCCACCCGGGGCCGCGGGTATTATGAAGAGTTCAAAGAGGCCGAAGCCGGCCGGAACTACGATCCCGCCATCCCCGCCGACCAGGAATCGGACCTTATCCGCCGTCGGTGGCTGGACAACACCTTCGCCGGGTTCGTGAGCCACATCCGCTACGGATCGGGTGCCTGGTCTACCGAAATAGGGGTGGCGGCCAACCGATATGTCGGTGACCATTTCGGAGAAGTGATCTGGGCGCGGGGCCTTCCCGCCCTCGACAAGAACCATAGGTATTACGACAATACCGGCCGGAAACGCGATGCCAGCGTCTTCCTGCGCACGGTGCGTACGGCGGGCCCCTGGAGTACCTATGCCGACCTCCAGCTCCGTCGCATCGAATACGAGTTTCTAGGAAAGGACCATGACGGTAGCGATCTGGCCCAGACCGATGTCTTGCGGTTCGTGAATCCGAAAGTGGGTATCACCTACACGTTGGCCGGCGGCGGTCGCGCCTATGCCAGCTACGCCGTCGGCCGCAAGGAACCCACCCGGAACGACTATGTGGATTCCACGCCCGGCTCGCGTCCCCGCCCCGAAACCCTGCACGATGTGGAAATGGGGTACCGCTGGGAACACCCCCGCGGCTACCTGGGTGCCAACCTCTATGCCATGCGCTACCGGGACCAGCTCATCCTCACCGGCCAGGTGAACGACGTGGGAGCCTACACCCGCACCAACGTGCGCGAGAGCCGACGACGGGGCATCGAGCTGGAAGCCGGCTATGCCATCACGGCCCGCTGGTCC
>JANJTJ010000076.1 GCA_024711145.1 Balneolales bacterium | reverse complement strand
GGTGATGTAAGCGTGCTGAGGGCAAGCGGTGGCGCTGGATACAATGCCTTTTTCCGCGAATTGACACCCATCCACAGCGCCGAGACCTTCCTGGTGGATACGGCGGAGAAAGCCGGCCACCTCCCCTTCGCCGAACTGGTGGCCCAGAGCGAGGCCGTCTTTCTGGCCGGTGGCGACCAGGGGCGTTACCGGCAGCTCTGGGATGGCACCGTGATGGACCAGGTGATGACGGGAGCCGCCTCGGCAAAAGACCGGCCGTTGGGGGGCACGTCGGCCGGGGCGATGGTATGGGGCGGGCTCTATTTCGACGCCCGGGCCGGGTCGGTGACCTCCGCAGACGTGCTGGCCGACCCCTTCCACCCGGGGCTGGGGCTTTCCCAGGCCCTGTTCGGAACCTGGCCCGAACTCATCGACCGGGTGATCGACACCCATTTCAGCGAACGGAACCGGCAGGGCCGGCTCATGGCCTTCCTGGCACGGGCGGGTTCGGCATACAGCGGCATCGGCATCGACGAGCGCACGGCGGTCACCATTTCCGCCGAGGGTATCGCCACCGCCTGGGGCATGGGATTCGCCTGGTTCTATCTGCCCGAAGAGGGACCCCAGGTCATGGAACCGGGCGTGCCCCTCACCTTCCGGAACGTCCGGGTCTGGAAAGTGGGAGCGGGTGAACGGTTCGACCTGAACACCAACCTCCCGTTGGACCGACCCAGCGGGTATTTCGCAACGGTAGAAGCAGGCGTCTTCTCCATCACGGCCGATTCCGAGTAAGGGCGTATCTTCGGGGAGGACCGTTTCTCTCCACCGTACCCATCAGACATGCGTTTCTCCTTCCGGGGGGCCGTTTTCGCCGTATTGGCTTGGACCGCAACCCTTTCCGCACAGCCTACCCAGGTCGTGTTGCAGCCCACCCTTTCCGGCGACGAGCTCTCCACCTGGGTCCGCCAGAACTACTACCCGACCAATTCCATGAGTTATACCACCGCCCGGCAGCAACTGTACGGGTTCGTGGATCTTCGGAACGATTCAGTCCGGTGCGTGTACACGGGTAGCCGATTCTTCTACAACGGCAGTGTTTCCAGCTCGATCGATGCGGCCAACGCCAACACGTTCAACGCCGAGCATACCTGGCCTCAGTCCTATTTCAACGAGAACCTGCCCATGCGCAGCGACCTGCATCACCTGTTCCCCACCTGGAACAATGTGAACAGCGCCCGGGGCAACTTCCCCTTCGAGGAAATCCCCGATAGCGAGACCGCCACCTGGTGGGGGCCCAACAAGACCAGCACCACCAGCGACCCGGCCTTGTCCATCCGCGACCAATACTCCGAGTCGGCCAGCGGGCGGTTCGAACCCCGCGAAGACCACAAAGGCAACGTGGCCCGGGCCATGTTCTACTTCTGGACCATCTACCGGACCAATTCCGCGATGGTGAACGATCCACAGGGCAACGAGGCCTTCTTCAACGGCATGAAGAACACCCTGTACCAGTGGCACCTGGCCGACCCCGTGGACGCCGTCGAACTGCAACGCAGCAACCGGGTTGCCAGCGTGCAAGGCCGCGACAACCCCTTCGTGCTGGATTCCACCCTGGCCCGGCGCATCTACTTCTACAACGGCACCCCACCTCCACCCGACACCGGCGACGGAGGTGGCACCACCGATCCGGATCCCGATCCGGACCCCGAGCCGGAACCCGAAGAGCCCCCGGTGGCCGACCCCAATGCGGACCTATCCGGCATCATCATCTCCCAATACTACGAGGGTGCCAGCAACAACAAGTGGATCGAGATCACCAACGTCGGCAACACGGCCTATGATTTCACGGCGCGGCCGGTGTATGTGTGCCTGTATGCCAATCCCCAAGGTGCGCCGGGTACGCCCACCTACTGCAACGCCCTTACCGGCGTGATCGGCTCGGGCGCTTCCCTCCTGCTCAAGAACGGGTCGGCCGTACTGCCTTCCTATGCCCAAGGCACGGTGAGCACCTCCACCAACTTCAACGGGAACGACCCCCTGATTCTCTCCACCGCCTCGGGAGACGCCGCCTGGGCGGCCCGCACCGACGTGTTCGGCACCTTCAGCAACACCAATTTCGCAGCCGATGTGTCCGTGTACCGCAACACCGGCGTGAATGTGGCCAACCCCACCTACACCGCTTCGGAATGGACCCAGTTGCCCTATGCCGACGTGGACAACGCCGCCGCGGGTACCACCCAACGCTTGGGTCACCACGTGTTCCAGGCGCGGCCGACTTCGACGGAAGACAGGGGACAGGGGACAGTGGACAGCATGACATTGATAAGTGCCTATCCCAATCCGTTCAATCCGACTACAGAAATCGGTTTTCAGATGGCGGTTTTCGGACAGGTGAGGCTTTCCGTTTTCGACCTGTTGGGTCGGGAAGTGGCCGTGCTGGTTGACGGACGCCTGCCTGCCGGTCCCCACAATGTGACATTCGATGCGGCCGGGCTTCCTTCGGGCGTGTATCTGATCCGCCTGGCTACGTCGGCGGGGATTTCGGTCAGATCTGTGACGTTGCTGAAATGAGATAGGGGCGCACCTTGACCAAGGGGCGCTCCTTCAGAAAGCGGTGGAACCCGGGTCTGAAGATCCGGTCGAACCAGGTGCCCAGCTCATAGCTGCGGCACTTGCCGAGGGTGGTGGGGTCGAAGGCATCCCCATCGCCGCCGCGGCCGATCCGGTGGTTCACCAGCAGGATCTGGTAGCCAGGCGCCAAGAGCTGCGCCAACGCCTCGGGCTTGAACGTGCGGGTCTGTTCCCCGCAACAGAGCACCAGATCGTACATAGGCGATTTCCAGTCGGGGTCGCCACGGCGGACCACCGAATGGCCGTCGTGCCGGAGCTGGTAGCCCAGAAAGGACTCCCCATCGCCGAAATCCAGGATGGTGAGGGGTTTTTTCCGAAGGCGGGTCGATGTGACGAACACATCCGAGAGGAGCCGGGCATACGCGCGGCCATATAGGGCTTCTTCGTTGGGAGACATGGAGTTGATGACGACAGGATGTCCGCTGGAGGCGAGGGGAATATCCCCCGCCCCACAGCGGTTAATCCATCCCGAAATCGAACCCGAAGCGGACCGGAAGCGGACCGCTCCCCCATCACCTCACGAACAGCATGTCCCGATACGTCGGCAGCGGCCAGTAGTCGTCGGCTACGAGTTTTTCGAGTTGGTCGGCGGCGGCCCGCACCTTGCCCATGGCGGGTATCACGTTGCGGTACACGTGCCCGGCTTTGGAGTGGATGTCATCCCCACCCAGTTCGGCGTTCTGCTTGCCCAATTCGGCCAAGGCCTTGGTCAGGTCGTTGAGCCCGTCGTTGACGGCGGTAAGTGTGGCCAAGGCGCCGGAACTGTCCAGACCCAGGGCTTTGGTGCGCTCCACGACGGCCACCAATTCATTCAGGTACCGCACTACGCCCGGCACGATCATGGTCCGCGCCATGTTCTCGGTGGTCTCGCCTTCGATGTTGATGGTCTTGAAGTATTGTTCGACCAGGATTTCGGCGCGCGATTCGACCTCGGCATGACTCAACACCTTGAACCGTTCGAACAGTTCGAAGTTTTTGGTGGTGGCGAACAGGGGCAAGGCCTCCATGGTGGACTTCTTGTTCAACAGTCCGCGCTTGGCGGCTTCGGTCTGCCAGCTCTGGCTGTACCCGTCGCCGTTGAACACGATATGGTAGGTGCTTTTGAGCACACGCCCCACCACGGTGCCGACGGCGGTTTCCAGATCGACCCCTTTGTCGCGTTCGGCTTCCAACGCATCCGACATGCTGCTTATGGCATCGGCCACGATGGTGTTGAGCACGGTGATGGGGAAGCTCACGCTCTGGGAACTGCCCACGGCCCGGAATTCGAACTTGTTGCCGGTGAAGGCGAAGGGCGAGGTCCGGTTCCGGTCGCCGGCATGCTTGGGCAGGTTGGGCAGCACGGGCGAACCCAGTCCCAGGAACCCGCCCCGCTTGGAGGATTTGGCCGAACCGTTGATGAGTTGCTCGAATACGTCGGCCAGCTGCTCGCCGGTGAATACCGAGATGATGGCCGGCGGCGCTTCGTTGGCACCCAACCGGTGGTCGTTGGCGGCCGATGCGATACACACCCGCAACAGGTCCTGGTGGTCGTGCACGGCTTTGATGACGGCCGTGGCGAAGAACAGGAACCGCAGGTTGGAATGCGGATCCTCGCCCGGCTCCAACAGGTTGAGCCCCGAGGTGGTGCTCATGCTCCAGTTGGTATGTTTGCCGCTGCCGTTCACACCGGCAAAGGGTTTCTCATGCAGCAGGCAGACCAACCCGTACTTGCGGGCCGTGTTCTTGAGCACGGTCATGGTCAGTTGCTGGTGGTCGGCCGCCACGTTGGCACTCTCGAATATGGGCGCGATTTCGTACTGGCCCGGCGCCACCTCGTTGTGGCGGGTCTTGACGGGCACCCCCAACCGGTACAGCTCACGCTCGGCTTCCATCATGAAACTCAACACCCGTTGCGGTATGCTGCCGAAGTAATGGTCTTCGAGCTCCTGTCCTTTCGGCGGTTTGGCCCCGAACAGGGTGCGGTTGGTCTGGATGAGGTCCGGCCGGGCATAATAGAATTCCTGATCGATGAGGAAGTACTCCTGCTCGCACCCCACGGTGGCGTACACGCGGCCGTAACCGGAATCGCCCAGCAACCCGAGTGCCCGACCCGCCACGCGGTTCAGGGCATCCCCCGACCGCAGAATCGGGGTTTTTCCATCCAATGCCTCCCCTTTCCACGATGCATAGGCCGTGGGTATGCACAGGGTCGACCCGTTCGGATTCTCGATGATGAAGGCGGGCGAGGTCGGGTCCCAGGCCGTATATCCACGGGCCTCGAAAGTGGCACGCAGGCCGCCGTTGGGAAAGCTGGAGGCATCGGGTTCGCCCTGGATCAGCTCCTTGCCCGAAAACTCGGCGATCACGCCACCGCCCTGGTTCGGCGTGATGAAGGAATCGTGCTTCTCGGCGGTCTGGCCGGTCAACGGCTGGAACCAGTGCGTGTAATGCGATGCCCCTTTCTCCAAGGCCCAATCCTTCATGACCACGGCCACCACGTCGGCCACATCCTCGTTCAACGGCTCATGGTCGGTGATGGTCTTCTTCAGCTCTTTCCAAACGGCTTTGGGAAGGCGGGCTTTGAGGGTTTCGAGGGTGAGGGTGTTCTCCCCGAAAATCTTGGGGATATCCACCGGACTGACCGTTGCGGCTACGTCTCGAACGGCGGCGATCGATGAAAACCGCCGGTAATGCTTGCTCATGGATGCGAATGGAGTGTTGGTGATGGGTTTTCATAAAATAAGAGGAAATCGCCATCATGCCATATAATTTTAGGCTGGAATATCCATATGCTTTATTGATGTGTGAATTATCCCCCGATTATCCACAACAGCGCGGGTAGCCGTAATTTCGGCCATGTCCACTTTCTCCCATTGGATCGACGCGGCCCGACCCAAAACCCTGCCGGCGGCTGTTGCGCCCGTGCTTTTGGGAGGCGCCCTGGCCTGGCGCCACGCCGACCCGGCCCTGCCGCCCTTCCTGGTGGCCCTGTTCTGCGCCGTGCTCATCCAGATCGGCACCAATTTCGCCAACGACTATTATGATGCACGGAAAGGAGCCGACACCCCCGACCGGGTCGGATTCGTGCGGGCCACCGCTTCGGGCCTGTTGGCGCCCTCGGCCGTATTGCGAGCCACCTGGATCTGCATGGGTCTGGCCTTTCTGGCCGGCCTGTATCTGGTTTGGATCGGCGGTTGGCCCATACTGGCCATCGGCGTGTCGGGCATCCTGTTCGGCATTCTGTACACCGGAGGCCCGTATCCGTTGGGCTACAACGGGTTGGGCGACCTCTTCGTTTTCCTGTACTTCGGGCTGGCGGCCGTCATGGGCACCACCTATGTACTGACCGGCACTTGGTTGGTCGAAGCGTTCTGGGTAGCGCTCGTGCCGGGCGCCCTCAGCGTGAACATCCTGGTGGTGAACAACCTGCGCGACATCCACACCGACCGTTTGGCCGGCAAGCGTACCCTGGGGGTTCTGTTCGGCGAACGCCTCTTGCAACTGGAATACACCGGGCTGGTTCTACTGGCCGCCGCCATACCGCCGCATCTGTGGGTCCGCGAAGGGTACGATGGGTGGATATTGGCACCCCTGCTCACCCTGCCCCTGCTCAGCGGCCCGTTGCGCAGTGTCTGGACCCACGCCGACAAATCGGAACTGAACGCCACTCTGGCCCGGACCGCGGCCTTCATGGCCTTGTATTGCGCGCTCCTGGCGGCCATGATCCTCCTGCGGCTGCCGTGATCGCCCGGTTCCGATATCGGATCCCCTTCGCACGGCCCTTGGTTACGGCGGCGGGCACCTATACCCATCGCGAAGGCCTCATCCTCCGCTACGGCACCGCCCCACCCTACCGCTTTGCCGAGGCGGCGCCCTTGCCGGGGTTCAGCACCGAATCGCTGGACCAGGTGCTGGCTTGTCCCGTGCACGACGTCCCTCCTACTCTGCCGTCGCTCCGGCTCGCCGTGGACCTGCTGCGCTGGCAACTGACACCCGATCCGCGCCCCTGCGAGCCGGTACCGGTGAACGCCCTCATCGGGTCCATGCCGGTGGAAGCCATGGTGGCCGCCGCCGCCAGCGCCGTGGAGGCCGGCTACGGTACCCTCAAGTTCAAACTCGGACCCGACCCCGACGCCGAGCTCGAAGCCCTGGCGCGGGTCCGCCGCGCCTTCCCCGACATCCACCTCCGTGCCGATGCCAACCGCGCCTTCACCCGTGCCGAGGCGACCCTCCTGCTCGACCGCCTGGCACCTCTGCGCCTCGCCTACCTCGAAGAACCCGTGCGCACCGCCACCGAATTGCACGATCTGGCCGCCGGGTCGCCCGTGCCTTTGGCCGCCGACGAACATGTGCGCACACCGGAGGAAGCCGATGCCTGGATCCGGGGTGGACGCATCCGTCATCTGGTGCTCAAGCCGGCCTGCATAGGCGACATGGCCACCCTGTTCGGCATCCTGCAGCAAGCCAATGCGGCCGGCGTGCGGTGTACCATCACCACCCTGCTGGAATCCGGCGTGGGCCGGCGGCTCACCGCCCGCCTCGTCTCTCGCTATGTGGACCTGCACTGGGCGCACGGCCTCGGCACCGGCACCCTCTTCTCCGACGACCTCGCTCGCCATCCGGATCCCATCATGAACGGTCATTTCCATCTTGCTGACGAGGTGGATGGCGACTTGGACCTGGATCGACTCGAGCCGCTATGACCGACGCGCTCGAAACCCTCAAGGCGCGGTGGCGCACCGGCGATCCGCATCCCGAATCGGTGTTCGCGGTCCTGGAGACCTCCGGCACGGGAGGGATTCCGAAACGGGTTCCCATTCGACGGCGGCAACTGCTGGCGGCGGCGCGGAGCATCGATCCCGAGCTGAGGCCGGGTCCAGGCGGTGCCTGGTTGCTGGATCTGCCCCTGCATCGCATGGGCGGTCTGGGCGTGGTCACCCGGAGTCTGATCTACGGCACCGACATCATTCAGACCGATGATCCCCTACAGGCATTGAAAACCGATACCCGCATCCATACGGTCTCCATGGTCGGGCGCCAACTGGCCCGTTTGCTGGCCGATGGAGATTTCAACCCGCATGGGGCCTTCCGGGGCGTCCTGCTGGGGGGGGGCGCGGTGGAACCGGCGCTCATCCAAGCCTGCCGGGACCGGAACATCCCCGTGATCCCCTCCTTCGGCATGACTGAAACGGCCGGCGCGGTGATCCGGGTACCCTATGCCTTATGGAAAACCGCGCCGCCGGGCACATCGGGGCGGGTCGCCGCACCCAATGAAGCCCGCATCCGGGAGGGTCAGCTCGAATTGCGCGGACCCCAGATTTTCGACGGGTATGAAGACGCCTCGCTGAATGCGGCGGCCTTCACGGCCGACGGGTGGTTCCGCACCGGCGATCACGCCCGCATCGAGGACGGGTGGGTTTTCATCGAAAGCCGGCGCACCGACCGCATCGTGACCGGCGGGGTGAATGTGGATCCCGACCAGGTGGAAGCCGCCATCCGGAACCTGGAAGGCGTATCGGAATGCGCCGTAGTGGGCTTGCCCGATGCCGAATGGGGACAATGCGTGACCGCCGTATTGGTTTCTGACGGGCGATGGACCTTGGCAAGCGCCCGCGAGGCCTTGAAAACGGTGCTGCCCGATGCGGCGCGGCCCCGTCGGTGGATCGAGTGGGCCATAGTTCCGGTCACCGATACCGGCAAGGTCAAACGCGCTGAAATCCGCGATCGGCTACTGGGCGGCCAAGGCTGACACATGTTCGAACAACCGGGCCAGGTGCTCCGGATTGTCGAAATCCACCCGTTCCGACCGTGCGAACCGTTGGGCTTCGCGGGCCAGCTCCCCACCGAACACGCGCAGATTGCGCCGCGACGGATTCCAGGGTTCCATGGTCCCGTCGGGACGACGGATCAGATAGCGCTCCTGGACCACCAGTCGGGCCACACGGCTACCCGATTGGAAAACCGGGTCGAAATCGGCCGGACGCACCACCTTGCGAACATCCAGGTACAGGCTCCAATTCCCCTCATGGACCACTTCCAGATACGTCTTGTCGGTGGAAGGCCAGCGGGTTCCTTCCTCGGGGATTCCTTCGATGCCATTCCTGAACCGGCGGACCCGGCCTTGGTCGACATATTCGAACTCGACCACGACCTCCGGTTTCAGATAGAGCGAATCGGTGGCGCTGAGCACGGCCAGCCGGCCGGTGTAGGCTTCGAATTTCATGGGAACCGCCGTATGGATGCGGCCGGCGGTGGTCCGGAAGGACCCTTCGATCCAATGGAGGCTCAGGTAGGGGTGCCCGTCCACCTCCGAACTGCCGAAATCGAACGTACGGATGATGTCGCCGGCCATATTGGTGCCCCGCAGGGTTTCGCTACCGGTTTGGGCGGCGGCCAGGGTGGGCAGCAGGGTGGCAAGCAGCAGCAGGCGTTTCATGAGGGTCGATCCAATCCGACACGGGTGAAGATGGCATCCACCTGGCCCAGGTGGTGTTTCAGATCGAAACTATCGGCAATGCGCGACTCATCCAAGCGGGTGGCGATCTCGGATTCCCGAACCAGGTCGATCAGCGGAATGCCTTGGGTCCAGGCTTTCATCGCCAAGGGCTGCACCAGGTCGTAGGCGGCCTCGCGGGACAGGCCGGCATCCACCAAGGCCAGCAGCAGGCGCTGGGAGAAGATGACACCGTACGTTTTGCCGATGTTCTCTTTCATGCGGTCTTCGAAGACCACCAGATTGTCCACCAGCTTGGCGAAACGGTCGAGCATGTAATCGAGCAGGATGGTGGCATCGGGCAGGATGATGCGTTCTGCGGCCGAATGGGAGATGTCGCGTTCGTGCCAGAGCGGGATGTTCTCGAAAGCGGTGACCATATAGCCACGGAGCACCCGTGCGCAGCCGCTGATGTTCTCCGAACCCACCGGATTGCGTTTATGGGGCATGGCCGAGGACCCCTTCTGCCCTTCGAAGAACCGCTCCTCCACCTCACGGGTCTCGGTTTTCTGCAGATGGCGGATCTCGACGGCGATTTTCTCCAGGGTGGATCCGATGAGGGCGAGGGTGGCCATGTAGTAGGCATGGCGGTCGCGTTGCAGCGTCTGCGTCGATATGGGTGCGGGCGAAAGGCCCAGGCGGCCGCATACCAGGGTTTCCACTTCGGGCGGAATGTTGGCGAACGTGCCCACGGCTCCGCTCAGTTTGCCGAATTCCACATCGGCGGCCGCCGCATCGAAACGTTCCAGATTGCGGCGCATTTCCGCATACCATAGGGCGCATTTCAGCCCGAAGGTGGTCGGTTCGGCGTGCACGCCGTGGGTGCGCCCCATCATGGGGGTATGCTTGTACCGGCGGGCCTTGTCGGCCAGCACCTCGGTCATGCGCACCAGGCCGGAACGGAGCAAGGTGTTGGCTTTTTTGAGGCGAACCCCCCAGGCGGTGTCCACCACGTCGGTGGAGGTCAGGCCGTAGTGCACCCATTTCTTCTCATCGCCGAGCGTTTCGGAGACGGCACGGGTGAAGGCGACCACATCGTGGCGGGTCTGTTGTTCGATCTCGTGGATGCGGTCCACATCGAATCGGGCCGAAGCATACAGTTTTTCGACATCTTCGGCGGGTATGTGCCCCAGTTGGGACCATGCCCAACAGGCGGCCAGTTCCACATCCAACCAGGCCTGGTACAAGGCTTCTTCGGTCCATAGGGCGGCCATTTCGGGGCGGGAATACCGGTCGATCATGCGGATGGTGGTGTGAGTGAACGGATTCGGATGCGGGAAACCCCCTGCTTGGACAACGCATGGACCGCGAGCTGGAGGCCACGGAATTCGGTGTGTTCGCCCAATTCGGGAACCCGTTCGAACAGGTGGTAGAAAAGGCCGCCCAAGGTTTCGAAGGCGTCATCGTCGTGGGCCAAGGGCATCCCCAAACGATCGCCCAGGTCCACCAGACGCATTTTGGCGTCCACGATGAATTCCCCGTTGCGGCGGCGGAGAAAATACAGGTCATCGTCCGAATCCTGGCCCAGGTCTCCGACCAATTCCTCGAGCACGTCGTCCAGGGTGACCAGACCTTTCGTGCCACCGTATTCATCGACCACGACGGCCAGATGCACGCGTTTGAGTTGGAATTCGGCCAGCAGGTCGTCCAGATGTTTGGTAACCGGCACGTAGAGTACGGGGCGGGCCAGGTCGGTCCAACGGGGTACGGAGTCGGGGTCCTCCCCTATGAGCGCCAAGAGATCCTTGGCATACAGCATGCCGACGATGTCGTCCAGGTCCTTGCCGTAGAGCGGCACCCTCGACACGCTTTCCTTCCGGATGGTGGCCATGGCCTCACCCAACGTGTCTTCCGTGGATACGGCCACGATATCCACCCGTGGTGTCATGATCTCGCGCACGTCGGTGGTTCCGAATTCGAGTACCTCGCGGATGACTTCCCGCACGGGTTGGTCGGCCGTACGGGCGGCCTGGCCGGCATCCAGCACGCGGGTCAGCAGCCGCGCCAGGGGTGCCGGCACCCATTTCGGAGCGAGTACGAGCGAAGCGGTGGCCACGATGGGTGCGGTGAGCAGCGGGGGCACCCAGGCTTCCAGGGCCGTGGCGGTCGCCACGGTTGCGAGCAGGGCACCCAGGCCTCCACCGATACGAACCGTCAGGTAGCGCTCACGGGTGGGTGGCAGATGGGCCGTGGCCAGCTCCCAACCGGCCGCCAGAAAAACGAGGGCCGTGCCGAGCACGGCCCAAAGCGCCGGCAACGGATCCATCAGAACGGAAGGTCGTCGTCGGTATCGGGTGGCAGTTCCAGCTTGGCCGGCTCCGCCTTGCCCGTGGCACGTCCCGCGTCATCGTCCCGACGGCTGTCGAGCAATTGCAGGGTCAGGCATTTGATTTCGGTCGTGTACCGCTTCTGGCCTTCCTTGTCTTCCCATTGACGGGTCTGGATGGGGCCTTCCACATACACCTGGCTGCCTTTTTTCAGGTATTTCTGAGCCGTTTCGGCCAGTTTGCCCCAGATGACCACCTTGTGCCATTCGGTGGTCTCCTGCAGGTCGCCGTTCGCATCGCGGTAACGTTCGCTGGTGGCCACACGGATGTTGGCGATGGCCGTGTTCGATTGGGTGTACCGGACTTCGGGGTCGGCCCCCAGGTGGCCGATGATCATGGCTTTGTTCAGAGATCCCATGGGATGTCGAGGATTGGGTTCGGGAGGTTTCGGTTACAATGTAAGAGGAAGCCCGACGGCTTACCTGACACGATTCCTCCCGAATCCGGAACGATTAACCCGGATAGAAGCCCGTGCGGTCCATTTCGGTGAGTTTCCCTACCCGCAATTCCGTAGCCGGGTGGGTGGAGAACAGGCTCATCATGCGGCCGCCGGAGAACGGATTCACCGGAAACATGTGCGAGGTGGCTTGTGCCGCGGCCGGCGAGGCATGCATCGGAATGCGCTGCACATACGCTTCGATCCGCTTGAGGGCACCGGCCAGCGCCAGGGGCGCACCCGACAACTCGGCGCCGTAACGGTCGGCCTCGAACTCCCGCGAGCGGGATATGGCCGATTGCAGCAAGGCGGCCGCCAACGGAGCCAACAGCAACGACAGGAGCACGACGATGGGATTGGGCCCGTCTTCGTCGCGGCTGATCGGCAGGAAGATGGCGAACTGGGAGATCATGCTGATGGCGCTTACCACGGTGGAAACGATGGTCTGGGTGAGGATGTCGCGGTGCTTGATGTGCGCGATCTCATGGGCGATCACCCCGCGCAGCTCGTCCGGTGGCAACAACCGCATCAATCCTTCGGTTACCGCCACGGCGGCGTTCTCGGGGTTGCGGCCCGTGGCGAAGGCGTTGGGCTGCTCTTCGGGAATCACATACAGTTTGGGCATGGGAATGCCGGCATCCACCGCCAAGGATTCGGTCATGCGGTACAGGGTGGGCATCTTCACCGGGTCCACCTCGACGGCTCGGTACATGCGCAGCACCATCTTGTCGGAGTACCAGTAGCTCACGCCGTTCATGACCATGGCGAACAGGAAGGCGATGATCATGCCGCCGGTTCCACCCAGCAGATTGCCGATGAACATGAACAAAGCCCCCACGAGGGTCATCAGAAAAACAGTGCGGACGGTATTCTTTGTAATCATCCTGATCGGTTCGTTGTTTGCAGTTGGTTGTCTATGATGCGGACGGACATTCAACGTCCATTCCGATTCGGGCTATTTGCCAAATTGACGTACTTTTCACGCCGAAATTGTGGCGCTGGACAAGCCCTCATGAAAATCTATACCAAAACCGGCGACGACGGAACAACGGGCCTTTTCGGAGGCCGCCGCATCCCCAAAGACGCCCTGCGCATCGAGGTGTACGGCACCGTGGACGAGCTGAACGCCCAATTGGGCGTGGTGCGTGCCGCCTCCCCCTCGCCCGACACCGCCGCCCTGCTGCAACGCCTGCAAGACCGCCTGTTCGTACTGGGAGCCGATCTGGCCACACCGGGCGACAAGAAGTCGCCCATCGAACGCATATCCGATACCGACGTGCTCGAGTTGGAAGCGGCCATCGACCGGTTCGATGCCCGCCAGGCGCCGCTTCTGAATTTCATCCTGCCCGGTGGCACGCCCGCCGCGGCCGCCCTGCATGTGGCGCGAACCGTTTGCCGCAGGGCCGAACGCGTACTGGTGCACGCCCGCCGGGAGGAAGCGTTGTCTGAAACCGCCCTGCTGTTCTTGAACCGCCTTTCCGACCTGCTGTTCGTGCTGGCCCGGGAGGAAAACCGCCATGCCGGTGTGTCCGACACCCCATGGACTCCCCGTTGAGCGCATGAAACGGATCCTTTTCTGGGCCTTGGCCCTCAGCATCCCGATCCTGTTCTTCGTTGCCCTCGAACTGGGCTTGCGTTGGGGCGACTACCGGAACAACACCGACCTGTTCATCTACCCGGAGGAAATTCCCGAGTACGGATTGCCCAATCCGAATTTCGCCAGCCGGTATTTCTTCAACACCACGGTAGTACCGACCCCCAACGCCGACCTCTTCCTGAAGCGGAAACCCGAGGGCGGCCTTCGGATCGTGGTGATGGGCGAGTCCTCCGCGGCCGGCTACCCGTATCCGAACAACGGCGGGTTCGCACGGGTGGTGCGCGACGCGCTCCAGGACGTGATGCCGGGCACCCCGGTGGAAATCGTGAATGTGGCCATGTCGGCCATCAACACCTACACGTTGTACGACCAGATCGACGAGATCCTGGAGATCGGGCCCGATGCCGTGCTCATCTATACCGGCCACAACGAATATTATGGGGCCTTGGGCGTGGGTTCGAGCGAGAATCTGGGGGCCTTCCCCGGATTCGTGCGGTTCTACCTGGGTATCCAGCGCCTGAAAACCTTCATGCTGCTGCGCGATGGCATGTCGCGAGCGAGCCGATGGATCGCCTCTATCGGTGCCGATGAAACGGACGGGTACCAGACCCTCATGCAACAAGTGGTGGCCGAACAGATCATTCCGTTGGGGTCTCCCCTGTTCGAGCTCGGCCGCATCCAATTCGAAAGCAACCTGACGGCCATCTTGGAACGGTACCGGGAGGCGGGCGTTCCGGTATTCATCGGATCGTTGGCCAGCAACCTGCGCGACCACACCCCATTCGAAGGAGAGCAGGCCCTGGCCGCATACCGACAGGCCAAAGCGTTCGACCAGGCCGGGCAAACCGACAGCGCCCGAGCCGCCTACCTGCGCGCCAAAGACCTGGACGCCCTGCGTTTCCGGGCGCCGGAGAGCTTCAATCCGCTCATCCGGAACCTGGCCGAAACCCATGGCGCCCATTACGTGCCCGTGCGGGAGGCGTTCGATGCTGCCGCCCGCGACAGCATCATCGGGTTCGACCTCATGCTCGAGCACCTGCATCCCAATGCCGACGGCTACCATCTCATGGGCATGACCTTCGTGCAAGCCATCCGCGAACAGGGCGCCTTGGGGCGCACGGCCGACTGGAGCCGGTTGCGGCCGGCGCGCGTGTACCGGCACCGCATGGCCCTCACCGAGCTGGACGAACGCATCGTGCATCACCGCATGCTCATCCTCACCAACAATTGGCCCTTCGTCAAAACCGGCAGGCCCTTCCAATACGGGCGTTACGAGTTCACCTCCGCGGCCGACAGCATCGCGTTCGAAGTGGTGAACCGGGACCTGAGCTGGGAGCCCGCCAAAGTGGCCATGGGCGAATGGTACCGGTCCCGACGCCGCTACCAGGAAGCCCTGGCCGAATTCGAAGGTCTCATGCGCGACCAACCCTTCAATGCGTCTCCCTTCGCCTTCGGCGCCCGCACCCTGCTCGAAGCCGGTTATATGGAAGAAGCGCGGCCCTACCTGAACGAAGCCCATCGCCTGGAGCCCAGCGCCTATACCTACAAGATGTTGGGCGCCTTGGAAGTGAACGCGGACCGACCGGACACGGGAGTTCCCCTGTTGGAACAATCCGTGAAACTGAACGCCGACGACGCCCAAACCTGGTACAACCTGTCTGGCGGCTATGCCAAGCAGCGCCGGTTCGACCAGGCGTTGGAGGCGGCCCGGACGGCCGCCCGGCTGAATCCCAATTTTCCCGGACTCCAGGCCTGGATCCGGCAACTCGAATCCCTCCGATAACCCCTTCTTTTATGGCATTGATGGTATCCGTCTCGGGCATCCGAGGCATCTTCGGCGAAGACCTGAATCCGGAAAATCTGGCCCGGTTCACGGCCGCATACGGCACCTGGCTGGGAGGCCCCGGCAAAAAGGTGGTCCTCGGCCGCGACTCCCGGGTCACCGGCCAGCTCTGCGAAGACGTGGTAGCCGCCGCCTTGCGTGCCACCGGCGTGCATGTGGTGCGCCTGGGTATTGTGCCCACCCCGACGGTAGCCATGGCCGTGCACCGCCACAAAGCCGACGGCGGCATCGTGATAAGCGCCTCGCACAACCCGGCCCAGTGGAACGCCCTCAAATTGCTCAACCACAAATCCGAATTCCTGGATGCCGACCAGGGCAAAGCCGTGATGGCCATCGCCGCCGATCCGGCCTCCATCCGATATGTGAGCTATGACCGCATGGGCGGTGTTTCGGAAGATGCCGACATCTCGGCCTGGCATATCCGCGCCATACTGGACCTGCCCTACATCGATGCCGATGTCATCCGCAAAGCCGGCTTCTCCGTGGCTGTGGATGCCGTGAACGGAGCCGGAAGCCATATCCTGCCCGACCTGTTGCGGGCGTTGGGCGTGGCCCGGGTGGAAACCGTGCATTGCACCCCCAACGGCCTGTTTCCACATAATCCGGAGCCCCTGCCCGAACATCTGGGCGACATCTGCGAGCTCGTGAAACGCACCGGGTGCGACCTGGGCGTGGTAACCGATCCCGATGCCGACCGCCTGGCCCTGGTGGACCAGAACGGCCGTCTGTTCGGCGAAGAATACACCCTGGCGGCCAGCCTGGACTTCCATTTGTCCAAAAAGGCGGGTCCGGTGGTGGTCAACCTCTCCTCCTCGCGTGTGAGCGACGACATCGCCGCCCGCTACGGGCAAATCTGCCATCGCGCGGCCGTGGGCGAGATCAACGTAGTCAAGAAGATGCAGGAAGTGGGTGCCGTGAGTGGAGGCGAAGGCAACGGCGGCGTCATCAATCCGGATCTGCATTACGGCCGCGATGCGTTGGTCGGCATGGCCATGGTACTGCAATTGCTGGCCGAACGCAAGACCGATGCCGCCAGCTACCGCGACTCCCTGCCCGAGTGGCACATCGTGAAACGCAAGGCCGATCTGGGAACCGTGGATGCCGACGCCGTGCTGGCCGACATCCGCACCGCCTACGCTGCCGAGCGTGTCTCCTCCGTGGACGGGGTGAAGATCGATTTCGCCGATGGCTGGGTGCATCTGCGCAAATCCAACACCGAACCCATCATCCGGGTGTATGCCGAGGGCCGCACCCCCGAAGCGGCCGATGCCCTCGCGGCCCCCATCTTGAACCGAATCCAAGGCAACTGACCCATGATGAGCTCCATGACCGGCTTCGGCCGGGGCGAAACCACGCACAACGGTACCACCATCACGGTCGAGATCCGGTCCGTGAACAACCGCTATTGCGAGGTATCGCTGAAAACCCCCGCCAATTTGTCCATGCTCGACCAGGAGCTCAAGGATTTCATCCAGAAACGGGTGGACCGTGGCAAACTGAGCGTGAGCGTTCGGGTCGAATCGGCCAAGCCCGAAACACCGGCCATCCGGTTCGATGCCGAAGCCGCCAGGCTGCTGCATGCCGAACTCACCCGCCTGAACACCGACCTGGGCCTGAACGAACCCATAACCCTCAACCACCTGCTCCGGTTCGACGCGATCTACCAATCGCGCAACGAGAATGCGGATGATGAGGGCGTGAAGTCCCTGCTGCTCGCCGCCACCGAAGCCGCCATCGCCGACCTGCAACGCATGCGGAACGTGGAAGGCCAGACCCTGCAGGCGGATCTGGCCAAACGCCTCGACAACATCGAGGCCGTAGCCGCCGAAGTGGAGACCCTGGCCAAGGCCCGCATCCCCGAAGCCCGCAAAAAACTCATGGACCGGGTGAGCCAGCTGGTTGCATCGGACACCCTTGATCCCAACCGCCTCGAGCTCGAGATCGCCTTGCTGGCCGACAAACTGGACATCACCGAAGAACTGGTTCGGTTGGCCAGCCACATCAGTTACTTCCGCCTGGCCATGGACGCACCCGAACCGGCCGGACGCAAACTCAACTTCCTCATCCAGGAGATGAATCGGGAAGTGAACACCATGGGATCCAAGGCCGGCAGTGCGGGAATCGCGCATCTGGTCGTGAATCTGAAGGAAACCCTGGAAATCATCCGGGAGCAGATCCAGAACATCGAATGAAACCGGGAAAGGGACGCATCCTGATCCTGTGCGCGCCCAGCGGGGGTGGCAAAAGCACCATGGCCGCCCGGCTGATGGACACCTTTCCCCGGATCCGCTTCTCGGTATCGGCCACCACACGCGCGCCGAGAGCCGGCGAAACCGACGGGGTCCACTACCATTTCCTCACGCCGCAGGAGTTCCAGCGGCGGGTGGAAGCCGGCCTGTTCCTCGAGCACGAAAGCTTCTACAACGGCACGCGCTATGGCACGTTGAAACAAGCAGTTGAAGAAATGCGGGATTCGGGGTATTTTCCACTTCTTGACATCGATGTGAAAGGCGGCCTCCGGGTCCGCTCCCTCTATCCAGCCGACAGCCTGTCCGTCTTCCTCATGCCACCCTCGTTGGAGGTATTGGAAAGCCGGCTCCGGGCCCGAGGCACGGAAACCGAGGAGACGATCCGGACCCGCATGGAACGATCGGCCATGGAAGTATCCCTGGCACCGAAGTTCGATCACACGGTGGTCAACGACGAGTTGGAGCGCGCTTGGAGCGAACTCCGCTCGATCATCGAAACCCATCTTTTTTCCTGACCCACATGTCCCTCAAGACCGTCGAAGTCGAAAAATTGCACGAAATCACCGGCAACGTGTACGAATCGCTGGCGATCATCGCGAAACGCTCCCGTCAGATCGCCGCCCGCGAGAAGATGGAACTCGACGAGAAGCTGAAGTATTTCGAAGGCTTCGAGGAAGAAGAAGAGTATTCCTTCAACGAAGAGCAGGAACGCATTTCGAAAGAATACGAGAAGCGTCCGCACCCGACCCAACGCGCCATCGACGAGTTCATCGGCGGCGAAACGTCCTGGCGCCGGCCCTGAGCCGTTGACCGCCGATGCGCCCCGGTAGCCGCATCATCGTCGGCGTGACCGGCGGCATCGCCGCCTACAAGTCCGTGCACTTGGTGCGCCTGCTGCAGCAAGCGGGCGCCGAGGTACGGGCGGTGCTCACCCCTGCCGCCACCCGGTTCGTGGGTACGGAGACCTTCCAGGCCCTTACCCGGACCGAAGTGCCGGTGGAAGTCTTCAACGCCGGCAACAGCGATATCGCGGATGCCTGGAGCCGGCACATCCATTGGGCCGAATGGGCCGACGCCGTGGTGGTGGCGCCCTGCACGGCGAATACCCTGGCCAAATTGGCCCACGGACTGAGCGACACCATGCTCACCACCCTGGTGCTGGCCGCCCGCTGTCCGGTGCTCTTGTGCCCGACCATGGACGGCGGCATGTACCGGCACCCCATGGTCCGCCGGAACCTGGAACTGCTGCAAGCCGCCGGATTCCACGTGCTGGAGCCGGAATCGGGATACCTGGCCAGCGGCTTGACCGACCAGGGGCGCCTGCCCGAGCCGGAGACCATCGTGGCGGCCCTGGAACCCTTGCTGCAGCCCGACCAGCCCCTGAAGGGCAAGCAGGTACTGGTAACGGCGGGTCCCACACGCGAACACCTGGATCCGGTACGGTTCCTGAGCAACCCGAGCAGCGGAAAGATGGGCATCGCCATGGCCGATGCGGCCCAAGCGCTCGGTGCGGAGGTCACCCTTATCCACGGGCCTCTGGGCGTGCCCGTGCCCACCCGGTATGCCACCGAGGCCATCGTATCGGCCGCCGAGCTCTTCGAGGCGGTAAAGCGCCGCGGGGCTACGGCCGATGTGGTGGTGATGGCGGCCGCCGTGGCGGATTTCACGCCCGAAACGACCGCATCGCACAAGGTGAAGAAGTCAGCCTCTCCCACCGACCTCCGACTGGTACCCACGGTGGACATCCTGGCTTGGCTGGGCAAAAACCGCCGCGATGGGCAGGTCCTCATCGGGTTCGCCATGGAGACCGGCGACCTGATTCCCGAGGCCCGGCGCAAACGGGCGGCGAAAAACGCCGATTGGATCCTGGCCAACACCGTGGAACCGGGCAATTCGGCCTTCGGGGCCGATACCAACCGCCTGTCCGCCGTGGGTCGGGACGAAAAAAAAGAGCCGGTGGTGTTCACCGGCTCCAAACGCGCGATCGCCGAAGCCGTGCTTCGGTTTATTTCAGCAGCGTCACCGTCTGCGTAAGCAAACGGCCATCCGCTTGCAGGCGGATCAGGTACATGCCGCTGGGCAAGCCGGCCGCGTTGAAGGTCACGCTGTGGTCGCCAGCAGGCATCACACCGTCCACCAACACCGCCACCTCCCTACCGAGGAGGTCATACACGGTCAATCGGGTCTGACCGATTTCCGCCAACCGATATCCGATAACCGTCGACGGGTTGAACGGGTTCGGATAGGCCGCATCCAGCGCGATTCCGCCTTCCGCTTTCAGACCGCGGTCTTCCGTCGAGGTGGATGTCGTTACGGTGAAAGGCCCGATGGGGGCGCTTTCCACACCGTTGCGGGCCACGGTGGTCAGATAGAAGTGGTTGTGGGTGGCGGTGCCATCCAAGGTGGTCTGGAAGCTGCGGTTACCGGTTAGCGCCAACCGGTTGCCCACCACGGCGACCGCTTCTTCGGGTGTGGGCGCTTGCGTGGCACTCACCCGGTACACCAGGTACATGAGGGTGGTGTCGGTCGCGGAACCCGCATAGGAAGGTTTGGCCCAACTCAGGGTGACCACCTGGTTCAGGCGCTCCATATTGACCTGTGGCGGCGTGCCGGGGGTCACCATGGGCAGCCAATCGGCGGTGGGCGTGAGGGCCGGACGCGTGAAATAGGTCTGGCTCAGGGCCGTGCGCAAGCCTTTGGTGTTGTTGACCACGAAATTGGAACGGAAGAAGACCGTGCCGTGGATGTCGGCATCCGCCCGGTTCCAATCCACCTGCGAGGTGATGTCGGTGAGCGCCCAGGAACCACCCAATTGGTGGGCCGCCAGGCCGGGATACAGGTGCCGGTCGTGGGCGGTGGTCTGTTGCCTCCACCAGGGTGCCAGTTTGGCATAATCCTGGTTGCCACCGAAACGCCAATAGAGCTGGGGCACCAGGTAGTCCACCTTCTCCGCTTCCATCCACTGGATGGGATCGGCATAGATCACGTTGTAGGCATCCATACCGACAATACCGGAGGGTACGCCGTTTTTGTGGATTCCGAAGGGGCTCACCCCGAACTTGACGTGGGGTTTGAGATGCTGGATGGTGTCGTAAACGGCCGCGATCATGCGGTTGATGTTGTCCCGACGCCAGTTGGCTTTGCTCATTCCGGCACCATAGGTGGCGAAGGTGGCTTGATCCAGGCCATCGCGAGGTCCACCCACGCTCATGTCGTTGGGCGGATAGGGATAGAAGTAGTCGTCGAAATGCACACCGTCCACATCATAGCGGTTCACGATGTCGGCCACCACGTCCACGATGCGTTGGCGCACGGCGGGGATGCCGGGATCCACGATCTTGATGGAGCTGCTGGCGGATACCGCATGCATGACCCACTCGGGGTTGGTGTTGGTGACATGGGTTTCGTCGCGGGTATAGAGGCCCGGCACGCGGTCCACCCGGTAGGGATTCAACCAGGCGTGCAGCTCCATGCCACGGGCATGTGCTTCGCGAACGGCGAAGGCCAGCGGGTCCCAGTAGGGATTGGGCGCCCTGCCTTCTTCACCGGTCAGGTAATAGGACCAGGGTTCGTAGGGCGAATCGTAGAGGGCGTCGGCCTCGGTGCGGACCTGGAAGAACACGGCATTGATGCCAGCGGCCTTCAGGCCGTCGAGTTCGGCGATCAGATCGGCCTGTTGTTTGGCCACGTTGTCCAGGCGCGATTTCGGCCAATCCAGGTTGGCCACCGTGGCGATCCAGGCGCCGCGGAATTCGGAGGCGGGCTGGGCCCGCAAGGCGGTGGTCGCCATCAGGGCGACCACCGGTAGCAATGCGAGGAATTTCCTCATTTGATCAGGGTCATGGTGTTGCTCACGCGTCTTCCTTCCGACTCCAGCACATACAGGTAGGTTCCCGATGAGAGGTTGGAGGCGTCGAACATCACGGTGTGCGCACCCTGCATGCGGGTTTCATCCACCAGTACTGCCACTTCGCGGCCCGTCAGGTCATACACGGCCAACCGTACATGGGCACTGGCCGGCAGACGGAATCCGATGGTGGTGGTCGGGTTGAAGGGGTTCGGATAGGCGGCATCCAACGCGAATGCGTCATCGGTTTTCTGATGTCCGTCTTCCGTCGAGGTGGCCGAAGGAACCACGATCATGGCCGGAGCGCTTTCCACGTTGTTCCGGTTCATGGAGGTCACCACATAGGTATAGGCATTGTTCTGGTCCACTCCGGAGACGGTCATGCTGGTGCCGCCGGTGAATCCGACCAGGTAGGCCCCTTCATTCATGATGTCTTCGGGATCTTCCACAGATTGCGTGCGGTACACCGCGAACCGTTGCACGGTGTCTCCCCCGTCGTTGTGCTCGCCCTTGGTCCAGGAGATCACATGGGTGTTACCGGACCGCTCATAGGCCAGTGCGGAGGGCACGGGCGGTGCGGTCTGGCTCTTCCAACCCATGGGGGGCACCAGTGCCGGGCGGCGGTAGGTGTAGTTGGCACCGACCAGGCCGGTATTGACGTTGAACCCGTAGATGTTGTCCCAGCGGAAGTACATCTGCCCCAACAGGCCGTTCACACGGGAGGTGTCGATCATCCGCGGAATCTGTGCCACGGCACCGGCGATGTAGGCACCAACGCCCACATACAGGTGTTTGCCGTAGGTGGCTTTGGCCCAGTCGCGTACGATCCAGGAGTGTTCGGGCGAACTGGTGTAGGGCGGGCCGTTGTAGATGTTCCAGTAGACCTGGGGCACCACGTAGTCCATGTAGCCGTCGCGCATCCATCCGCGGGCATCCTGGGCTACGGCCGAGTACCCGTACAGGGCGGGCCAGCCTCCCGAAGAGGCGTAATGTCCGATGGGTGCGCTTCCCACTTTCACCCAGGGTTTGTTGGCCTGTACGAAGGCCATGGTACGCCGGGGGATGTCGGTCACGTTGTTGCGCTTCCAGTCACCGATCACATTGTAATTGCCGCCGTAGGTCAACCAATTGCTGAAATCGTTGGGATAACTGCC
>JANJTJ010000053.1 GCA_024711145.1 Balneolales bacterium | reverse complement strand
ATCCTCCAACCGCATGGCTCACCCGGACCCTTGCTCCATCATCGGGGACTGCTGTATCTGGGAAATGCCAACGGCTTGCATGTATCGGCCGACAGCGGCGCCACGTTCACCGAAATCGGGGCCGAGCACACCTTGAGCACGGTCACCGGCCTGGTAGGCATGGGGGACGAGGTGTTCGTGAGCTCGGGTTCGGGGGTATGGGTGGCCCGGCAGAACGGTACCGTGGTGGAACGGGTGCCCGTTGACGTGAACCTGGGCGTGGTGCATCGCATTTCGGAGCAGGACGGGACCGTGCGGGTACGTACCTCCGCCGGCGAGTGGTATGCCACCAGCGACCAGGGCGATACCTGGACCCTGCTGAACCCGGGCAAGGCCTGGTTCTCCTCCACCACCTTTCATGCGGTAGGCGCAGATTGGGTGGTTTCGGATCGGGCGGCGGTGCAGGTTTCCTCCAACCAGGGGCAGAGCTGGACCAGTCTGGTGCCCCCCGGCATTCCGATCTGGTTCGCCAGCACGGCCGTCCTCAAGGCATCCGCCATGCACAATGACACGCTGTGGACCTACTTCGAATATTTCGGAGGTACGGCACTCAACATCCGGGCACCCGGTGCGGGGCTGACCACCACCTCCCACAACCTGCCGAATCGGCCCATACGGGCATTCCAATCCACCTCCGCCGGTCTCACCGCCGCCCTGCAGGATAGCGGCCTGTATTTCCGGGCCAACGGGGGTACCACCTGGGTGCGCACGCTGCCGGTTCTCGGATACGCGCTGTTCGAAGGTCCGGGCGGAGTACTGATTTACACTACCGATGACATGAACTACCATGTCTCCACCGATGGCGGACGCACCTGGTCGGCCGAACGGGCCGGACCCGGCGGATACACCTCCCTCAATCAGGTTCCCATTGTCACCGATGGCGCCCGCGTGTACCGTGCCGATCAGAACGTGGTGGTTTGGGCTCCGCTCGAAGGAGGTACCTGGCAAACCCTCGCCTGGTCCGATCTCGGCCTTACAGAACCTTATATGTACGGTGCCTTCGTGATGGCCGGAGTGGCCGGCGGCCGTCTGCATCTCATGGCCCAACAATCCGCATTCCTTTCGAGAGGTCCGGGTACCACGTCGGTGGAATTCCAACCCGAAGCGGCCGCCGGCTTCCGTTTGGGAGCCGCCTATCCGAATCCCTTCAACCCTTCCACAGTGGTCGGTTATCAGTTGACCATGGACAGTAAGGCCAGATTGTCGGTCCATGACCTGCTCGGGCGGGAGGTGGCGGTGCTGGTGGACGGCATGATGCCGGCAGGCGAACACCAGGCACGGTTCGATGCGCGCGGGTTGGCCAGCGGCGTGTACCTGGTGCGGTTGCAGACCCCGGCAGGTGTCCAATCCCGAACCATCACCCTGTTGCGATGATCCTCAGAACCGGTTGATGGGGCTGTTGCGCCGTTCCAGATTGTTGAGCACCGGCAACTTCTGGAACAGCGTCTGCAGCCGCGAATTGCGAACGGTGAGGCGGAACAGATAGAACTGGAAGTCGCCGAAGGGGCTCCACACGAAGCTCATGTCCCAACAATGCAGTTGGCGGCTTACCGCGAACTGGCCCGGGGTGAATCGCTCCTGGATGAAATCGTACCCCAGTTGGGTGTTGAATCGCCACTCGCGGGTGAGCCGAACCTGGATGTTCTGGGCATTCAGGATGGCGGTACGGGTGATGCGCTCGCGGCCGTTTCGGGTCCATCCGTAGTTGAGGTTGAAGCTGGCAGACCAGGCCACATCCAACGGCTGGAACACGGTAGATTGGAAGATCTCGTCGTACCCGTGGAATTCGTGCTGGTCCAACGGGTCGTAGGTGGCGGGGAAATCGGAAGCCGGTACGTTTTCGGCGATGATGCCGGTCTGCCCGGCCGAAAAACGGGTGCCGATGCCCAAGGTGAGGCGGGTGAGCGCCAGGGGGCTCCGCCCCGCATCCCATCGGTATTTCGGCAACCGGACGCCCAGGGTGTCGATCTGATAGGGCGTGAACCCCGCGCTGGCGTTGATGGTCCAGCCTTGGACCACGTTCGACGACAGATTCGTGGTCAGATCGCTCAGCTTGAAGGCCGTTGCCGCGAAATTGTATCCCATGCTGGCACTCAGGTTGTCGATCAGCCTCACGATGCGTTCCCGCTTCTCGCCAGTGCTGTCGCGGCGCACCTGTTTGGTTTCGAAGACGTTGCCCAGGGTGAACGATACCGCACTCACCTGGCCGGCACCCGGCCCGCCGAACACGTTGTTCTGGAATATGCTGTAGCGGGTGGTGTTCCCGAGGGTGTCGGTAGGTACGGTGCGGTACCACCCCCATTTCGGGTCGGAGAAATCGGGCCTCCAGGTATAGTTCAACGAGGGCCGCAGGGTGTGCCGGAACCCTTCCAGATTGCCGATGCGGCCGGTACCTATGCCGTACAGGGTGGTGCCCAGGGTCAGGCTGCCGCTGAAATCGCGGGCGGTGGCGAACTCGCGCACACGGCTCTCATATACCCGGTTCGAATCGGGGTTGAAGGTGCGACGGGTGGTTTCGCCATACCAATATTCGGTGAGGCGGAAGCCGCCCGTCAGGTTCACGTAGTCGCCCGGCCACAATTGCATGGTGGCGTCGACCTGGTGTTGGGCACCGTAATCCACGTGGCCCTGCCGCCCGCTGGCTTGCCGGTAGGCCGATGGGTCGAACAGGGCGTCCACCCAGCTGATGCCGGGGTCGGCGGTGGCCAGCGGACGGAAATCGAACCGGCTGGAGAACCGGTTGTTGTATCCGATGCTCAGCGTCTGATAGAATTTCGGGGTGCCGATCCGGTTCCGGGGCTGGAACGGGGTGAGCCGTTTCAGGGAGAACGTGGTGTTCGGGCCCTGCATGTTCACCGTGTTGTTCTTGAAATCCTGGCTTTGGCTCAGGCTGGCCCCGAAGGTGTACAACCCGTCGGGCTGGCGGAAGGTGTACCCCAAGGTGGAGGAGGTGCTGGTTTGCGCCCGCTCGTCGATGTCGTAGCTGTTCCTGCGGAAGTATTGGGCCGTGCGCAGGTTGATGTTCATGTTGAACGACGCGTACGGGTTGATGGTCTGGTTATGGCTCCAGCGCAGGCTCTGCTGTATCGAACGGGTGAAATCCGGATCGGTGCGCTCCATGCCCTGGTCGACCGAATATCCCAGGTTCAGACTCCCCCTGAACCGGTCGGTGGAGGCGTATTCGGTCTGGTTCTGGAAATACCGGCTTCCCGAGGTGAACAGATCGGCCGACAAGGTGGTGGTGAGATGGTCGTTCACATACTGGTACCACCCGACATTCTGGATGCCCAAGCCCCGGCTGTTCTGGTCCTGGAAGGCGTAGATCGGCTCCAACAGACCCGACCGTTGCCGTTTGAGACCCGATGGGATGTACCCGAAAGGAAACGGGATGGGATAGGGGATGTCCAGGATGTAGAGCCGGGCATTCGTGAAGAAGACCTCCTCCTCGTCCACGATCTTCATGCGGCTGGCGCGGATGTAGAAATGCGGATGGTCGTATTCGCAGGTGGAATAGCGCCCGTCCTGGATGAAGACCACGTGCGGGGCAGTGCGTTTCACCTGCTCGCCACGCACGCGGCCTTCTTCTATGGATACCCGCGTGACCTCGAATTTGCCTTTTTCGGTGGTGTAATTGTATCGGATGCGGCGCGAGCGGATGCGGTCGTCGCCCCGTTCGAGCACCGGCTCGCTGAGGGTGTCGCCCGGTACGGCCGTGGTGGCCTCCATCTCGGTGGCGTCCAGATCGAGTACGATCTGCCCGGCACTGAGCGTGCCGGATGGATGCACCACTTTCGCATTGCCGAACAGGCGGGCCAACCGATGGCCTTTCACCCGGAAATGGAGCGAATCGGCGGCGGTGAACGTGATGGGTTCTTGCGCGGACAACCAGGCCGGCGCGGCCAGTATGCAACCCGCGAGCACCCACCACCGCCTCATGCGGTTACGGGTCCTGGTATTCGTAGGGCAGGCTGGCGGCGCCGAGTGCGGCGGCATCGTTACCCAGATCTTCCCGGATGATCTCGAAATCGGTCTTGTAGGGCTCCAGCATGCGGCTGAGGGCGGCTTGGCGGGCCGGCCCCAACAGGCGCTCACCGGCCGCCGAAACGCCTCCGCTCACCACGATTTTCCGGATGTCGAGCACGTGGATGTAGTTCACGATGGCGTACCCGAGTTTCTCCCCGGCCGAGGCCAGGATATCCAAGGCCAGGCGGTTGCCGGCATCGGCCGCCAGGCTAAGGTCTTTGGGTTCCAGCTTGTCGGGGTTGTGCCGGAACGATTGATACAACCCGTTGTCGGGGTGTTTTTCGATTTCGAGCCAGGCCAACCGGCTCAGGAACCGTTGCCCCAGGTAGGCCTCTATGCCCCCGCGGGCGGGCGACAGCGAAGACGGGCCGTTGTAATCGATCATCACGTGGCCCAGTTCTCCGGCACCGCCGGTCACCCCGCGGAACAGGCGCCCTTGATGGATGATGCCGCCCCCCACACCGGTTCCGAGCGTGACCATGATGAAACTGGGGAACGCCCGGCCCACGCCGAATTTGGCCGACCCGAGCGCCATCAGGTTGGCGTCGTTATCCACATAACATTCCAGACCGGTACGTGTTTTGATCTCGGCGGCCAGGTTCACGGTGATCCAGCCCGGAAAATTGGGCGGATGCGACACGGTGGTCCGGTCGAACGAGATGACCCCGGGCGACCCGATGCCCACGCCATCCACGGGCGCATCGGCCTTGGCCACCGCCATGCCCACGGCTTCGGCGATGCGGGCGATCACATGGTTCACCCCTTGGTCTGCCTGGGTAGGGATGGTGGTCTTGTAGCGGATTCCGGTTTTGGAATCCACCAAGGCGGCTTTGATATTCGTGCCGCCCAGGTCGATGCCGATGGTGAGCATGGATCGGGTTACTTCGGTTTGACGATTCGGTACACGGTTTCGCCGGGCCGGCGCATGCCGTATTCCTCCCGGGCGATCCGCTCCAATAGGGCCGGGTCGCGCCGCAAGGCTTCGATGCGCTGCGCCAGGCGTTCGCTGTCGGCGTTCAGTTCTTCGGTGCGGCGGATGAGCTCCGCCCGTTGCCGGCTCAGTTGGTAGCGGGCCAGGATGCTGTAGGTATCGATGAAGGCGATATAGACCGCAAACGCGCCGCCTACGGTCCACAGCAACACGGACCGTTTCCAATGCAGCGGATTGAGCGCCGTCCAGGGTATGCGCATGGCCCGAAGATAGCGATTCATCGGAAGGCGAACTTGTAGTGGGTGAGCTCGGGCTCGGCCTGTGGCCGTTCGAGCACGGCAACGATGTCGAACCGGGCAGGGAACCCGTCCATGCGGCGTTCATGCATCCAGGCGGCGGCCGTTTCGCGCAGTTTGGCTTTCTGGGCCGGGGTCACGTGTTCCTCGGGGCGGCCCCAGGCATCGTCGCTGCGCCATTTCACTTCCACGAACACCACGAAGGGGTCGTCCAGGCACACGAGGTCCAATTCGCCGCGCAAAAACCGGTAGTTGCGGTCGAGCACGGTATAGCCGGCCCGCACCAGATGCGCTTCGGCCAAAGCCTCGCCCCGACGACCCGCTTCCTGCTTGGCGGTCATGGGGTTCCGGGTTTTTTTCCGGTGAACCGGCCGGTTACCATGCGGGCCGTTTGCGCCAGTTTCAACAGATTCTGGATGGATGCGCTGGTTTTCGAATTGATGTAGGGCAGCATGGCCTCGCTGAACTCGTTCACGAAATCCAGGAAGCGTATGAAATCCCGGATGCGCTCGCGGAAGGCCTCGGTCTGGGCGTCGCCGGCACCGTCTTTGCCCAGGATCTCCAGGGTCTGGTTCAGGTTTTCGCGCACCGGCGCCAGTTCCCGGTTCTGCCGCTCGCGGATGATGATGGCCGCCACTTCCCATACGTCCTTTTCGGCGGTGTACCAATCTTTCCGGCTGCCGGGCTGCTGCACTTTGCTCACCAGGCCCCAATCGAGCAGGTTGCGCAGGTTCATGTTGGCATTGCCCCGACTGATGTCCAGGCGCACCATGATGGTATCGGTATCCAGGGCTTCGTCTTCGGCGAACAGCAGGGCATGGATCTGCGCCATGGTGCGGTTGATGCCCCAGGCCGGCGCCATCTCGCCCCAATACAGGACGAACTGTCGTACGGCTTCGGCATGTGTGCTCATGGCGGTTCTCCTCAGCGCAATGCGGCCATGCCTTCGGCGAACCGGCGGGCCGCTTCTTTCAGGTCGTCGAGCCCCATGGCATAACTGAACCGGATGCCGGTGGGCTCACCGAAGGCGTCGCCCGGTACGGCCGCTATGCCGGCCGCTTCGATGAGGTGGAACACCAGGTCGGTGGAGGTTTCGAGCACCTGGCCGGCCGGCGTGCGTTTTCCCAGATGGGCCGAGATGTCCGGAAACACATAGAATGCCCCACCCGGTGTGGGACAGGTGACCCCTGGCACGGCGTTGAGCGCCGCCACCAGGAAATCGCGCCGTTCGCGGAAGGCCTCGCGCATGGCCAGCACGGCATCCATGGGGCCGCCCAGCGCCGCCTCGCCGGCTTTCTGGGAGATGGTGCTGGGTGCCGACGTTTCCTGGCTTTGCAGCTTGCCTACGGCATCCACAATGGGCTTGGCGGCCGCCAGATACCCCAACCGCCAGCCGGTCATGGCGAACCCTTTGGAGAAGCCGTTGACCAACAACACCCGGTCTTTGAGACGGGGTTCGGCCTGGGCGATACCCACATGGGCGCCCTCGAACACGATGTATTCGTAGATCTCGTCGCTGAGCACCAGGATGTCCGGATGCCGGAGCAGAACGGCCGCCAACGCCTTGAGCTCGGCCTCGGTATAGCAGGCGCCCGTGGGATTGCTCGGCGAACAGAGGATGAGCATGCGCGTGCGCGGGGTGATGGCCGCCTCCAACTGTTCGGGCGTGAGCTTGTACCCGCGGGATACCGGAGTACGCACCGGCACGGGTACGCCTTCGGCCAACCGCACCATTTCCGGATAGGAGACCCAATAGGGCGCGGGAATGATGACCTCGTCGCCCGGATCCACCGTGGCCAGGATGGCGAACCCGACCGATTGTTTGGCCCCGTTCGATACGATGATCTCGTCGGGGGTGTAGGTCAAGCCGTTGTCGCGCTTCAATTTGGCGCAGATGGCCTGGCGCAGTTCCATGGTGCCCGCGTTCACGGTGTACCCATGGTGCCCGTCGCGGATGGCTCGGATGGCCGCCTCGCAGATGTGGCCCGGTGTCTTGAAATCGGGCTCGCCGGCGCTGAGCGAGATCACCGACCGGCCGGCGCGCTGCAGGTCTTTGGCCAGCGCCGTGATTTTGAGGGTTTCGGAGGGGGCCAATGCGGCCGCCCGTTTCGATACGGGATTCATGGCGTCTCGAAAGTACGGCTATTTCGCCACGCGGACCCGTTCGGACAGGCGGGTGGCCACGGTTTCCGGAACGAAATGCGAGAGGTCGCCGCCCCAATAGGCCACTTCTTTGACCAGGCTGGCACTCACGAAGGTCAGCTCTTCGTTCGGCATGAGGAATACGGTATCGATTTCCGGAGCCAGCCGCCGGTTCATGAGCGCCATGCGGAATTCGTACTCGAAATCGGAGACCTGCCGAACCCCTCGGATGAGCGTGTGGACACCCAGCTTTTGCGCATGCTGCACCAGAAGACCGGTGAACGAATCGACCACCACCCGTTCGGCCCAGGTCTGGCCATGGATGCATTCCCGAATGAGGGCCACCCGTTCTTCCACGCTGAATACCGCTTCTTTGCGGGTGTTCACCGCCACGGTCACGTGCACGGTATCGAACAGGTGGGTGGCCCGCTGGAGGATGTCCAGATGGCCGTAGGTGATGGGGTCGAAACTGCCGGCGTAGAGGGCTTTCATGCGCGGAAGATAGAGACCAGGGTTTTGCCGTAGGGCTTGGCGAACACGCAGCGCGGGTCGGTGGCGAACCCATGGCGCACATCATGCTCCAGAATGAACCACCCGTCGGGCTCCAACCAGCCATCGAGCATGCGGTCGGGCATGGCGGGTATGCCCGGCCAATCGTAGGGCGGGTCGGCAAAGATGAGGTCGAAGGTGCCGAAACCGCCATCAGGCAGGGTTTCGACCTTGGAGGTGACCACACTCACACGGTCGGCCACTCCCCAGGCCTCTGCGGTTTTGCGGATCAGTTCTGCCGCCTTGCGGTCGGCCTCCACACAGACAGCGCGGCTGGCACCCCGCGAGACCGCTTCGAACGCCAGGTTCCCGGTTCCCGAGAACAGGTCGAGCACGCTGCACCCATCCACCCCTTTCCGCGCTTCGATGATGTTGAAGATGCCGCTTTTGGTGAAATCGGACGTGGGGCGCAGATCGACCCCGTTGGGTACGGCCAGGCGGCGACCTTTCAGACTTCCGGTGATGATGCGCATGGTCAGCCTCCGACGGCGAGCTGGACGGCCGTAAAGGCCTCGTCGAGTGGGAAATTGAAGGTGGTTTCGGGGCTGGCCACCTCCATGATGTGCAATTCCTCCAGGCGCATGAGGTCGGCTTTGCGGTCGAGTACGGGCCGCAACCGGTTCACCAGATGCCAGGAATGGTTGCCATACAGCACGATGCGGTCGTGCACGCCGGCCATCCAGCCGGTAGTGCCGGCGGCCTCGGTCCACAAATAGGGAAGGTCGGTCGGGTCTTCGTAGCCGAACCAAGTGGCGCCACGCAGTTTCCCCAGGGTATGGGATGTGACCACCAGATGCGATTCGTGGCAACCGATGGCCAACACCCCGCTTTTGATGCCGGTGCGCGCTACCCAACCACCTACCGCTTCGAATTCGCTGCACCATTCGCTTTCGGGTGCCAATTCGGCCAACTGGCGGTACCCTTCGATGAGGGAGCGGTCGCGCAGGACCAACATGCGGTGGTCGCGCTGGGCCATGTCGTGCCAGACCACCTGGATCTGTTTGCGGGGCAGACCGGCCATGAGGGTGCCGATAACGGCATCGCGTTCCTCGATCTGGTCGTGCACCAGCTTGGTGACCGAAGCCCAGCATTCGGAACGGGCCGGTACCACGATGCGGATACGGGTGGCCTGATGCTCGGTAAGCAGGCGGTCCACGGCCGCCACCACCCATTTGTAGGATTCGGGATCGCGGCGCATGATGGCCGCCTCCACATCCACGTTCAGCTGGATGCGCCCGATGGCGGCCAATTCGCCGGGGGCGTCGTCACCCCGATGGACGGCATACACCAGTTGGCGCTCCGTTGCCGAGAGGCCCAGAACCACCGGTGCCGCCATGGCCGGTCAGTCCCAGCTGGAGGCGTTGAGCAGCGTGGTGCGCTCGAGACTGCCGATGCGGTCTTCCGAATCCGGATCCTTCAACAGGTACACCATGGGGCGCAGGGTGTCGTTCAAGGCGTATTCGAACGGTTTGCCGTTGCGCGGCGACAGGATGAAGGTGTCCAGGTCCAACGGGGGCGGATTGAGGGGGCCGGTGTAGAGCGAATCCGGGCGGTTGGCCTGGCTGGGATCGCTCCGCAGGAAGGTGACCAGCTCGGAGAGCTCCTTGGGGAAGGTTTCTTTGGCGCGCTGGTAGGCGATGAGGGCATCGCGGATGCTCTGCATGCGCTCACGCACCTGGGCGGCCTCTTCCTGCTTGGCCATCACTTCACGATAGGGCGTGACGATGGAATCGTAGAGCACATAGGTCAGGGCGAGGATCACCAGTGTGAGGAAGATGCCGATGAAGCCGTTGCGTTGTTCGATCGTCATGATCTGCGGGAAGAGGTTGCTGAAATCGATTGGAACGCCAAAATACAAGGGGTTCCGCAGGTATGCAATCGACTTCCGGTGTCAACCACCGGCCACCACTTTGCGCCGCAACCGCATGCGGGCCTCGTACAGGCGGCCTTCCCGCAGGATGTCCACGCGCATGGTGTCGCCTTGGGCGTATTCGCGGAACAATGCCCAGGCATGGGTGGCGCCATGGATGCTCTCGTCGCCGATGCGCAGGATGATGTCGCCCGGCAGTATTCCGGCCTGGAAGGCCGGGCCGGCCCGGTTCACGTTCACCACATACAACCCCTGCACGGTGGGCAACCCGAACTGGTAGGCCAACACGCGGTTGATGGGCCTCACTTCGAAGCCGGGGTCGTAATCGAGCTGCACTTCGCCCGTTTCGGCCAGCAGATTGAGGATCTTGACCGCCCGGTTGCTCGGAATGGCGAATCCGAGCCCCACATTGCCGGTACCGGTACCTCCGGTGAAGATGAAGGTGTTTATTCCGATCACTTCGCCCAGGCTGTTCACCAAGGGCCCGCCCGAATTCCCCCGGTTGATGGCCGCATCGGTCTGGATCATGCCCAAATAGACTCTCGGATCCTGCGGATCGGGGCGGAAATCGCGGTTGAGGGCGCTCACCACGCCTACGGTCACGGTGGGTTGCCCGTCCTGGAACAGGCCGAAGGGGTTGCCCACGGCGATGGCCCATTCGCCCACCATCAGTTTGGCCGAATCGCCGAACCTCAGGTACGGTAGGGGTTTGCCGGCATTGATCTTGAGCAGGGCCAGGTCGGTGAATTCGTCGGCACCCACCAGGGTGGCCTCATACCGTTCGCCATTGGCCAAACTGACCGAATAGGTGCTGGCGCTGCGGCCCGCCACGTGTTCGTTGGTGACCAGGAACCCGTCTTCACTGATGAGGAACCCCGAACCCACGCTGGTGTATTCCCGCTCGGCACCGGGGTTGAAGAACAGGTCGAAGAAGGGGTCTTCGAATACGGGTTGCCGTTGCACCGACGTGACCGTGATGGTTACCACGGCCGGGCTCACCTCGGCCACGGCCTTGGTGATGGCATTGGCACGGCTGACCAGGATCGTTTCGCTGGTTTCGGCCACCCCGTCGCTTTCGGTCACCGTGGCTATGCCGTCCGCCGTGCCCGATTTGCGGGAGGGGTTGTCGCCGCCGGAACAGGCGGCGAACACGATCGGCAGCAGCAGCAACAGGTGATGGCGCATAGGGGAAGTAACGAAACTCAGAACAGATGCCGCATACCCTCATCCACAACGGCGGTGATGGTACGTTCCAGCGGACCGGCGTGCCAGGCACCCGAAGCCCGGGCATGGCCGCCGCCTTCGAACTTGCGGGCCCATCGGTTCACATCCACCGGCTCTATGGATCGCATGCTCAGTTTCACCCGATGGTCCAACTCGCAGGCCATGATGGAGGCTTGCACGCCCTGCAGGCCCAGGCCGTAGTTCACCATGCCGTCCAGGTCCGGGTAGGCGCAGTGCCGGCGGCGGAGCATCTCCTGCGACACCGCGAACGTGGCGATGCGGCCGTCCGCATGCAATTGCAAGGTGCCCAACACATCGCCCAACAGCAACAGCTGGTCGAGCGAGCGGCCGTCGAAAATCCACCGATGCACCTTGTCCACCTTCAATCCGGTGCGTTCGATCAACTCTCCGGTGAGCCGATGGGTGTGATGGTCCACACTGTCGAAGCGGAAAGACCCCGTGTCGGTCATCATGCCGGCATACAAGGATTCGGCCACCGAAAGTGTGAGGCCTTCCCACCCGGTCTCCTCATACAGGTGCGCGATCAGCTGGCAGGTGGAACTCACTTCGGGGCGGTTCACCATCAGGGTGAATCCCTCATCGGGCTGGGGATGGTGGTCGATCATGAAGACCGGTTTGTGGGAAAGCCCGATATGGCGCCCCGCCTCGCCGAACCGATGCAAGGCGTTGCCATCCACTACGATATAGGCTTGGGCCTGCCCCAATTTGAGGGCATCGGTCTGCCTGATGGGAAACCGGTCCTCGATCCAGCGCAGGTTGCGGGGCGGCGCATCGTCGTTGAAAGCCGTAACGGAATGCCCTTGATGGCGGAGCCACATGCAGAGGGCGGCTTGCGAGCCGAGCGCGTCGGCATCGGGTCGCGTGTGCGAGACCACGGCTATCCTCCGATAGGGGCGGATGGCCTCGCGGAATTCTGAAAACCACATGCCGCAAGGGTACGGAGAAATCGGCTCATATGGTATTTTCCGCGCCATGAGAGCGGCCATCGTATGCAATGGGGATGCCCCCGTCCGGCTGGGTCGCGACCTGGCCGGCTTCGACCTGGTGGTTGCGGCCGACGGGGGTGCGCGCCACTGCGCCGAGGCCGGAGTGACGCCCCATATCGTGGTGGGCGACCAGGACAGCGCCTCGCCCGAGCGCTACCCGGATTTCCGTTTCGAGCACGACCCCGACCAGGAAACCAACGACCTGGAAAAAGCCCTGGCCTGGGCCCATCGCCACCATGCCACCGACGTGGTGGTTTTCGCCGCAACCGGCGCCCGGCTGGATCACACCCTCAAGAACCTGTCGGTGCTTCGGACTTGGTACGACCGGTTCCGAAGCATCCGATTCCGCATGAACGACGGGTGGATCGACCTGGCCGGTGGAGACCTGCGGTTCGCCACCGAACCGGGCCAGACCATCTCCCTCTTTCCGTTGTCGGGCCGGGTAGATGCCATCCGGACCACCGGCCTCCGCTATGCCTTGCATGGCGAACCCTTGCGGAACGGCGTGCGGGACGGATCCTCGAACGAGGCGACCGGTACGGAAGTACACATCCGGCACGGCGCCGGCGATCTGCTGGTGATCCGGTATGACCTGGATTGATACCGCTCTCGTCGGCGCCTATCTGGTGGCCCTGTTGGGCATCGGGTGGCGCAAGCGGGGGGTTGTTACCGACGAAACCGCCTTTCTGCTCACGGGCCGCACGCTCACGCTTCCGGCGTTCGTGGCCACCTTGGTGAGTACCTGGTATGGCGGCATTCTGGGAGTGGGCGAGTTCGGTTACCGGTACGGCATCTCCCAATGGGTGGTGTTCGGCCTGCCCTACTATGTGTTCGCCCTCCTCTTCGCGTGGTTTCTGGCGGGAAAAATCCGCGAACGGGCATCGGTATCGGTACCCGATGCGCTGGAAAGCACCTATGGCACATCGGCCGCCCTGGTGGGTGCGGCCGGCATCGCGTTGCTGGTGAGTCCGGCCCCGTACGTGCTCATGCTGGCATCCATGGTGCTGTATGCCACCGGATGGTCGGTACCCATCGGGTTGCCTGTCGTCGCGGTGGCCGCATTCACCCTGGCCTATGTATGGAACGGCGGGTTCCGGGCGGTGGTGGAGACCGACCGCCTGCAGGTGGTGCTCATGTATGCGGCCTTCGGTCTGCTGGTGGCGTTCGCCTGGCAGCAGTTCGGGTCGCCCTTGCGGTTATGGGAGGTGTTGCCGGCCGACAAGAAAGCTTGGGATGGAGGAAACGGCATCGGCTATGTGCTGGTGTGGTTCTTCATCGCGTTGTGGACCTTCGTGGACCCGTCGTTCCACCAACGGTGTGCGGCGGCGGCCAGCCCGGCCGTGGCCCGCAAGGGCATCCTCATCTCGGTGGGATTATGGGGGGTGTTCGATTTCCTCACCGTAGCCGCCGCCCTGTACGGCGTGGCCATGTTGCCCGCCTTGGCCGAGCCGGCCTGGGTGTTTCCGGCGTTGGCGGCCGAGGTGTTGCCACCGGGGCTGGGCGGCCTGTTCTGGGTGGGATTGCTGGCCACCGTAATGAGCACGCTGGACAGCTTCCTGTTTCTGTCGGGGCAGACCCTGGGGCGCGACCTCTGGGCGAGGTGGCGGGCGGAGCCGGCCACCGTAGCCCATACCAAGGGGGGTATGGTGGTGGCGGCGACGGGAGCGGTGGCGTTGGCCGTGGGCATACCGGACGTGATCGGCCTGTGGTACACCCTGGGTTCTTGCGTGATCCCGGGATTGCTGCCGGCGGTGCTGGGGTTGTACTGGCCGGCGGTGCGCCCGCGGGGTCGCCACACGGCCGCCGCTATGGCGGCAGGCCTGGCGGCGGCCGGGGTGTGGCGGGCGGGCGCACAAGCCGCCCCGGGGATCGGCCCCGTTTT
>JANJTJ010000134.1 GCA_024711145.1 Balneolales bacterium | reverse complement strand
GAAGATGGACGCCGCGCACCGCCCCTACCCGCTCCACCTCGGCGTCACCGAGGCCGGCGACGGCGAAGACGGCCGCATCAAGAGCGCCATCGGCATCGGCAGCCTCTTGCTCGACGGCCTCGGCGACACGATCCGCGTCTCGCTCACCGAAGACTCAGTCTACGAAATCCCCGTCGCCCGCGCCCTGGCAGACAAAGCGATGTCGCTCTGGGCCGGCGCGTCCGAGGGCAATGTTCGTAATACGAACATTGGCTCTGAGGCGGAAACGCCGCTGCGCGGAGCGGAGTCCGCGCTCCACGTGGGGCACGATGCGGTCGATCCGTTCACCTTTCAACGGCGGGAGGTGGCGCCGGTCGAGCTTTCGGCGCGTTGCGTCGCCGGCGGCGAGCAGCCGCCGCGCGTCATCGTCGCGGCCGGACTCGTGGCGCGGTTGCCGGAAGTCGCCCGTGCGCTCTCCTCGCCGACGTTGAAGGACACGCCGCCCGAGGGAGTGCTCGTGCGCGTCGATACGCCGAGCGACCTCGCGACCCTGGCCGACACCGTGCGCAACTTGCCGTTGCCGGTCGAATTCCTCGCCCTCGAAGTCGGGCCGCTGCTCACGGTCGATGATGTCGCGCCGCTCTTGCTGAAGGAGGGCGGCCGGTTGCTGCTCGTGCGTCGCTTCGGGGCGAAGGACGGGGCGGACTTGCGCACGTTCGCGGCCTTGGTGCGCGCCAAGGGCCACTTCCTCGCCGTCGATCTCGCGGGTGGCGCCGACGATGCCACGATCCTCGCGCCCGTCCTGCGCGCGCTGGGCGAGGCTAACCTGATCTTCACGCGCAGTGCCACAGGCGCGTCGGCCGGTCACGCGGTCGGCGCTTACCGGCAGTTACGCGAGCTGCTCCGCGAACTCGGGTTCCGCGCGCCGGTCTGGTTGCGCAACACGCCCGCGACTGCGGTGCAGGCGGGCACAGATTTCCTCGGCAAACTCCTCGAGGCCTCGCTCCTCACCGGCAGCTCGCTGTGCGACGGGTTGGGCGACCTCGTGAGCATCGAGACGGAAAGCGACCCCGTCCGCGCGACCAGGCTCGCCTACAATGTCCTCCAAGGCGCGGGCGCCCGC
>JANJTJ010000078.1 GCA_024711145.1 Balneolales bacterium | reverse complement strand
CCGTCGGTGGTGCGGCCGGCCAGGTCCCGGGGTAGGAATTCCTTGATGGCCACCAGGGTGTCGAGGTATTTGTCGTACCCCAGGTAGGTGATGCCGAACCCGCCGGGCTTGCCCAACACCTTGCCCACCACATACTGCTCGTTGAGCAGGGTGCGGTGCGGCAGCAGGATGGGGCTGCGTTCGCGCGATTCGTCGTACCCGCAATCGGGGCAGACATCGGCGTTTCCTTTGGATTCAAAACAACCAGGACAGAACTGATCAATCTGCATGACGAACCGATGGGCTTGGATGACGATGGGTGCGCCTGAAAATGCCGGTTTGAAAGGGGGAAGTCAATCCGCCATCCGGAGTAGACGCCCATGCTTGACATGTGCATGCGCCAAACCCTACTTTGTGGGAGAATGTGGGGCGAAGTGGGAGATTCTCCCATCGAACCCATCTCGAACCGCCGGTTTAGCAACGGCGGGGGTCCAGGCCAGCTTTCACACCAGAGCAATCACCGCACCGTGCCCAGCTTCAAGGGGGAATACGAACACGCGTTGGACGCGAAAGGACGGGTCAGTTTCCCATCGAAACTGCGCAAGTTCCTCGCGCCCGAAGCCCAAGAGCGCTTTACCGTGCTCAAGGGGTTGGAGCGCTGTCTGTACCTGTACCCGGAAGACCGTTGGAAACAGGTGGAGGACCGCCTCGAATCGGTGAACACGTTTTCGGCCGAAGGCCGCACGGTGGTCCGCAATTTCCTGCGTTCGGCCGACGATCTGGAACTCGATGCCCAGAACCGCCTGGCTTTGCCGGCCAAACTGATGGAATGGGCCGGCATCACGCAGAAGGTGATCTTCCTGGGCAATGGCGCCTATATCGAATTATGGGCACCCGAGCAGCTCGACGCCCAAGACCGCGCCCTCACCGAAGGTTCCTGGCCGGAACTGTTCGAAAAAGTCATGGGGGATGGGAAGATCTGATGACGTCCACCGTGTACCACCGGCCCGTCCTGCTCACCGAAACGGTGGATGGGTTGGTGTCGGACCCCGCCGGCCTGTATATCGACGGAACCCTCGGTGGTGGCGGGCATAGCACCGCCCTGCTCGAACGCCTGGCCGCCGAGGCCACCCTGTTCGGCATAGACCAGGATCCGGAAGCCCACGAGGCGGCGGCCCATCTGAAATCCGACAGCCGTTTCCATGCCCTCCGGGGCAATTTCGGGCATATGGAATCCCTCATTCCGGCCAAACATCATGGGCGGATAACCGGCATCCTGCTCGATCTGGGCGTGAGCAGCCATCAGATCGATGCCGATTACCGCGGCTTCAGTTTCCAAGCGGCCGGCCCGCTCGACATGCGCATGGACCGCACCCGCGCACTTACGGCGGCCGTTGTGCTCAACGAGTACGAACCGGCCCGCCTCCGCGACATCTTCTACCGGTACGGCGAGGAGCGTTGGAGTCCGAAAATCGTGCAGGCCGTGGTGGACCGGCGTCCGTTGGCCACCACCGACGACCTGAAAGCGGCCGTGCTCTCCGTGGTGAAAGGCCCTATGGCGCTCAAATCGGTGGCCCGCATTTTCCAGGCGGTCCGTATCGAGGTGAACGGGGAGCTGGAGGTGCTGGAGCAGGCCCTGGTAGCCGGCCTGAAACTACTGGCGCCGGGTGGGCGGTTCGCCGTGTTGGCCTACCACTCCCTGGAAGACCGCATGGTGAAGCATTTCTTCCGGAGCGGACGGTTGGACGGCGTGCTCGAAAAAGATTTCTATGGCAACGACCTGGGTCCGTTCGAACCGGTGACCAAAGGGGCGGTCGAGGCCGACGCGGCCGAAACGGCTCAGAATCCGCGGGCACGCAGCGCACGCCTGCGCATCGTGGCCAAAAAACGGGAGGCGGCATGATCGTCAAATCGCCCACTCCCCCACCGGGCAAAACCACGGTGGCCACCGAATACGCCAAACCGACCACCGCACCCAAGTCGTCCAACCTGAGGGCGGTAACCGCCGCCCATTACGCCCAGCCCAAAGCGGCTCCCCAGGCGCAGGCCGAACCCCGCAAACGGGGCCGCATCGGCACGGCCATCGCCAACATGCAGGTGTCGGCCTGGAAGATCATGGGGTACACGGTGTTGGCCAGCCTGGCGGGCGGGTTGTACCTGCACCATCAGTTCACCACGCAGGCCATCCTGCGCGATGTGAACCGCCTGCAGCGCGAATTCGACCAGGTACGCCTGCGGCACGACGAACTGCGCTTCACCTACCAACGCATGACGGGTCCGGCCGAGGTGTACAGCCGTGCCGGCAGCCTGGGGTTGGTGGAAGGCGGCCCCGCCGACGAACGCATCCGGATGGAGGATTGACATGGGCGACCGCGCACTGCTCTCCACCCGTCTGCTGCTCATCCTCCTGGCTACGGCCCTGTTCCCGACGGCCATCCTGCTCCAGGTGCTTCGTATCCAGATTCTGGAAGGCTCCGACCTGAAAGCCCTCTGGGGCGAACAAGCCATCGATTATGTACCCATTCCGGCCGAACGCGGACAGATCGTGGATGTGAACGGGCGCATACTGGTGAACAACACGGTCAGCTATCGGGTGATAGTGGATCCGTTGGCGCCGCGCACCACCCGCGACGGCCTCCGCCAGGTGGCACGCACCCTGGCCTCGCATACCGGCCGCTCGGCCGACCACTACCTGGCCCGCATCAACGGAGCCCCGCGCGGTTCCCGCTACATCCTGCTGGACCGTGGCGTACCCCGGGCCGCGTTCGCCGCCCTGCGCGAACTCAACGTGCGGGGATTGATACTGGAAGAGGAATTCAAGCGCCGCTACAACTACGGGTCGTTGGCCTCGCACGCCATCGGGTTCGTGAACCACGAATACCTGGGTATGACGGGCATCGAAGCCGGCTACCACAGTTTCCTGCAAGGGCAGGACGGGGAGCAGCAAGTGCAACGCGACCGTGCCGGCCGCATCCGTGCGGTAGTGGGTGCGCCCCGCAGGCGGCCGGTGGCGGGGCACACCATCCGCACCACCATCGACGCCCGCATCCAGGCCATCGTGGAGCAGGAGTTGGAAGCCGGCGTACTCCGTGCCCGTGCCGACCGGGGCACCGTGATCGTGCTCGACCCGGAAACGGGGGCCATCCGTGCCATGGCCAACTACCCGGCCTTCGATCCCAACCAACCGGCCAGCGCCGACGAGCGTGCCCAGCGCAATTTCGCCATCGCCGACATGATCGAACCGGGCTCCACCTTCAAACTGGTAACGGCCGTGGCGGCCGTGGAGCAGGGCGTACTCCGTACCGACGAGATCTTCCACACCCCGGCCGACGGCAAACGGCTGATCCACGGCCAATGGATGCGCGACCACGACCCCTTGGGCAGCATCGACTTCCGGAACGTCATCCAGAAATCCTCGAACGTGGCCACCGCCGAAATCGCCATGCGGTTGGACAACCAGAGCTTCTACCAGTACGCCCGGAATTTCGGGTTCGGCAACCTGACCGGTATCGACATACCGAACGAAGCGGCCGGCCGCCTGCAACGCCCCTTCGAATGGTCGAAAGTGACGCTGCCGTGGATGTCCATCGGCTACGAAGTGCAAGTGACGCCCCTGCAGATGGCCATGGCCTATGCCGCCTTCGCCAACGAGGGCGTGCTCATGCGTCCCTACCTGGTCGAGGAAGTGCTCGACGAGAACGGCAACGTGGTGCAACGCACCCGGCCCAACCGGGTGCGGCAGGTGGTCCGGCCCGAAACCATCCGGGAACTGACCCCCGTGTTCGAAGGGGTGCTCACCGAGAACGGTACCGCCGAATTCGCCAGCGTGGAGGGCGTGCGCATCGCCGGCAAGACCGGTACCGCCCAGAAATTCGTGGACGGCCGCTACCGTACCCGCTACCGGGCCACGTTTGTAGGCTTCTACCCCACCGACGACCCGAAATACGTGTGCCTGGTACTGCTCGACGAACCCCGTACCAGCATCTATGGCGGGTATGTGAGCGGGCCCATCTTCCGGAACATCACTTCCCGCATGATGGGCCTGGACGAACGCCTGCGCCGCGATCCCGTGGTGGATCCGGACACCCTGATGGTGGTGGTTCCCCGGTTGGAGGGCTTCACGCGCGACCAGGCCGAAACCCTGCTCGATTGGATGGACCTCGAATACGATTTCTCAGGAAGCGGACCCGTGATCAACGGCCAGGACCCGGCACCGGGCGGGCGCATCCGCCGGAATTCCGAAATCCGTCTGGTATTGGGAGGCACACGATGAACCTGGACCGCCTGCTCCGCATCGTGAAACCGGTAGCCGCACGGGGAGCCTTGCAGGCACCGGCCGGCCGCGTGACCGACGACAGCCGTGCCGTAACGGCCGGCGATTGTTTCGTGGCCGTGCGGGGTGTGGCCCACGACGGGCACCACCACATCGCCGACGCCCTGGCCCGTGGCGCCTCGGTCGTCGTGTGCGAAACCTACGAGGGGCCCGAGCCGGGCAGCGCCTGCATCCTACTGGTGAAAGACACCCGACGCATCCTGCTGCCCTTGGCGCTGGCCGCCCATGGAGACCCGCAGAAACGCCTCACCCTGGTGGGCGTGACCGGTACCAACGGCAAAACCACGGTAACCACACTGGTGTGGCAGATCCTCACCCGCGTGGGCACGCGCGCCGCCCTCATCGGTACCGTGAGCAAGATCTTCGGTACCGAGGAAGTCGGCAGCCGCCTCACCACACCGGGTGCCGTGGAATTGGCCGCCGACCTGAAACGGGCGCTCGACTCCGGGTGCACCCATGTGGTCATGGAAGTGAGCTCCCACGCCTTGGACCAGCATCGGACCAAGGGATTGAAGTTCGCGGCGGCCGTATTCACCAACCTCACGCACGACCACCTGGACTACCACGGCGGCATGGAAGCCTATGCCAAAGCCAAGTCCAAGCTGTTCGCCGGGTTGGGCAAAAACGCCACCGCCATACTGAACGCCGATTCGCCCTGGCATGAGGCTGTGGCCGGCAGAACCAAGGCCGACCGTTGGCACGTGGGTGTGGGAGACGGCAGCCTGAAGGTATTGGAGGCCAACGCCGGCGGCCAGACCCTGGACGTGGCCGGAACCGTGCTGCGCACCCCCTTGGTGGGCGATTTCAACAGCATGAATGTGGCGCAGGCCTACCTGACGGCCGTGGCCCTGGGGCTGAACGCCGCCGGTGCCGCCGCGGCTCTTGCCGAGGCGCCGGGCGCGCCCGGGCGCCTCGAGGCCGTCCGCGGCGGCACCGAGTCGCCGGCCGTCTTCGTGGACTACGCCCATACGCCCGATGCCATGGAGAACGTGTTGGCCACCTTGCGCGCCCTCACCCCGGCCGGCCGGCGCCTGCACTGCGTGTTCGGCTGCGGCGGCGACCGCGACCGCACCAAACGGCCCAAGATGGGCGCCATTGCCGAACGGCTCGCCGACCGCGTGATCGTGACCAGCGACAATCCCCGCACGGAAGACCCCGACCGCATCCTGAACGACGTGATGGCCGGCTTCGGACGGCCTCAAGCCGCCCTGCTCATCGCCGACCGGGCCCAAGCCATCCGCACCGCCATCACCACGGCCGATGCCGGCGACCTGGTGCTCATCGCCGGCAAAGGGCACGAGACCTACCAGGACATCCGTGGTGTGAAACACGATTTCGACGACCGGATCCACGCCCGCAACGCCCTGAACGGAGGAACCGCCTGATGCTGTACTGGCTGCTCGACTGGATCGACCAGGTCTTCAATCCGCCCGGGTTCGGCGTGTTCGACTACATCACCGTGCGCAGCGCCCTGGCCGCGGCAACCGCCCTGCTCTTCAGCTTGCTGGTAGGCAAACGCATCATCCGTTGGCTGCAGAAAAAGCAGCTGAAGGAGACCATCCGCACCGATATCGACCTGCCCGGCCATTTCTCCAAGGCCGGAACACCCAGCATGGGAGGCCTCATCATCATTTTCAGCACCGTGGTACCCACGCTGCTGTGGATGCGGCCCGACAACCCCTACTTCCTGCCCGTCCTGTTCGTGATCCTGGCCTTGGGCGGTGTGGGGTTCCTGGACGACTACATCAAGATCATCAAGAAAGACAAACGGGGGCTGGCGGGTCGGGTGAAGGTGGCCGGGCAGATCCTGGTGGGTCTGGTGATCGCCGCTTTCCTGTACTGGCACCCCGATTTCGAGCAATACCGCACGCTCACCACCATCCCCTTCGTGAAAGCCTACCATATCGATTATGCGGCCTGGGTGGGTGAGAATTGGGGCTGGGTCATCTTCTTCCCGGTCGTCATCTTCATCCTGACCGGAGTAAGCAATGCCGTGAACCTGACCGACGGATTGGACGGCTTGGCCAGTGGCACCTCCGCCATCGCCGGCATCGCCTTGGGCATACTGGCCTATGTGTCGGGCCGGGTGGATTTCTCCAGCTTCCTGGACATCATGTACCTGCCGGGTACCGGTGAGATCGCCGTGTTCTGTGCCGCCATGGTGGGTGCCTGCTTCGGGTTCCTTTGGTACAACACCTATCCGGCCGAAGTCTTCATGGGCGACACGGGCTCCCTGGCCCTGGGTGGCAGCATCGCCGCCGTGGCCCTCATGGTACACAAGGAATTGCTGCTGCCCATCCTGGGCGGGGTGTTCATGATCGAAACGCTGTCGGTCATCATCCAGACCACCTGGTTCAAGACCAGCCGCCTGCTGTATGGCGAAGGGCGGCGGGTGTTCAGGATGGCGCCCATCCATCACCATTTCGAGAAATCGGGATGGGCCGAACCCAAGATCGTGGTCCGTTTCTGGATCGTGGCCATCCTGTTGGCGGTTTTCACCCTCATCACACTGAAACTGCGATGAACGATTTCCGCGACCGACATATCGTGGTGGCGGGTGCCGCCCGCAGCGGGGTTGCGGTGGCGCGGCTGTTGGCCGCCGGGGGTGCGCACGTGTTCCTGACCGACAGCGGCAAGGTGAGCGAGGCCGCCGCCGCACGGTTGCAGGCCGCCGGCGTGGCCTTCGAGCAAGGCGGACATACCGAGCGGGCTTTCGGCGCCGAGATGCTGGTGGTGAGTCCCGGCGTGCCGGACAAATCGCCCATCACCCAGCATTATCTGACGGCCGGCAAACCGGTGCTTTCGGAGTTGGAAGTGGCCTCCCGTTTCGAAAAGGGCCGCATAGTGGCGGTCACGGGTTCCAACGGCAAAACCACCGTCACCACCTGGTTGGACCATCTGTGGACCACCGCCGCCGTGCCCCATCTGACCGGTGGCAACATCGGCACCGCCTATTCGGACCTCGTGGAAGGCAGTACGGCCGGTACCACGAGCATCCTGGAAGTGAGCAGTTTCCAACTGGACCACATCGACCGGTTCCGACCGGCCGTGAGCGTGTTGCTGAACATCACGCCGGACCATCTGGACCGCTACGGGTACCGGTTCGAGGCCTATGCGGCATCGAAACTGCGCATTGCCGAAAACCAGCAATCGCCGGATGTATTCATCCACTGGATGGACGATCCCGTGGCCGCGCCCCTGGTGGCGGCCTTGCGCCAGCGTCCCCAACCGCCCCGCATCCTGGCCTTTTCCGACACGGGTGAGCCCGAGGAAGGCGTGTTCGTGCGGGATGGCCACATCGTCTTCAAGCTCAACCAAACCGAGGAAATCCTGATGCGTGTCGAAGAAATCGGGCTGCGCGGCCGCCACAACCTGCATAACGGGCTGGCCACCGCCTTGGCGGCCCGTGTGAGCGAAATCCGCCTGGAGCATATCCGGGAGAGTCTGAGCCAGTTCGAAGGTGTGGAGCACCGGTTGGAAACGGTGCGCGTGCTCGACGGCGTGACCTGGATCAACGACAGCAAGGCCACCAATGTGAATGCCGTGTGGTACGCCCTCGAGAGTATGAAAACCCCGTTGGTACTCATTCTCGGCGGGCGCGACAAAGGCAACGACTATGCCGAACTGGTACCGCAGATCCGTGCCAAAGTGCACACCATCATCGGCATCGGGGAAGGCAAAGACGCCGTGAAGGCCCAACTCGGCGAGGTGGCACCCATGTACGTGGAGGCGACCACCATGGAGGATGCCGTGCGCAAGGCCCGCAAAGCCGCCAAACGGGGCGAAGCCGTGCTGCTGAGTCCGGCCTGCGCCAGTTTCGACATGTTCGAGAACTACGAGCACCGCGGCCGGGAATTCAAGAAATATGTGAACCAGCTCTGAAATGATCTTCTCGCCCAACGTCCAACGCCCGGCTCCGGCCAGCTTCATCGTCGATACCACGTCGCCCGAGCGCGACATGGGCAAGGCGCGCCAAAGCGACCGGTTCCTGTTGGCCTGTATCGTGGCGTTGATGGCGTTCGGGGTTCTGGCGGTGTATTCGTCCATCGCCTATTTCGCGGAATTGAAAGACACCACCCCCACCACGTTGGTCATGGCCCACGTGATCAAGCTGATCATCGCCGGTTTCGGCATGTTGGTGCTCTCCAAAATCGATTACCACCATATCCTGCGGTGGTCCAAGGTGGTGCTCATCGTGAGCTGGGTGCTCCTGGTGGTGGTGACCCTCACCGGCACGGAGGTGTTCGGAGCGCGGCGGTCGCTCAACATCGGCGGGTTCAGTTTCCAACCCTCGTCTCTGGCCATGATCGCCCTGCTGGCCTGGATCGTGGATTTCGTGCGAAAGAAAGGGGCCGATATCCGTGATTTCTCGGCGGGCGTGCTGCCCTTGCTCGCGGCAGTGGGTATCACCTGCGGCCTGATCGCCATCGAGGATTTCTCCTCGGCCGGGGTGTTGGGCGTGTTGGCCTTCATCGTGATGTTCGCGGCCCGGGTGCCCGGCAAATACCTGGCCACCCTGGTCGTGATCGGTGCGGTGGGTGCCGCCGGCATGGTGATGAGCACCGAATTCCGCGTGAAACGCATGCAGGATTACGTGGACCAGATCGTGACCATCAAAAGCGACGAGCTGGTCAGCGATGTGGGGTACCAGGCCCAGCAGGCGCATATCGCCATCGCCCGGGGCGGCCTTTTCGGCGTGGGCATAGGCAAGAGCTCCCAGCGCGATTTCCTACCCGCCCCCTACAACGATTTCATTTTCGCCATCGTCGCCGAAGAGTACGGGTTGATGGGGTGCCTCATCCTGTTGGTGCTGTTCACCATGATCCTGATCCGCGGCATCGGCTCGGTGGCCCGCCGCGCCTACGACAGCAGCGGAGCCCTGCTGGCCCTGGCCTGCACGCTGGGTATCGTGATGTATGCCTATGTGAACGCCGCGGTTGCCACGGGCCTGTTCCCGGTAACCGGGTTGCCCATGCCTTTCATCAGTTATGGCGGCACCAGCATGCTGGTGGCCGGCGCCATGATGGGCATCCTGCTCAACATCTCCAAAACCCGCCGGGAGGACCTCGCATGAGTCTGCGCATCCTGTTGGCGGCCGGGGGAACCGGCGGGCACGTGTATCCGGCCATCGCCATCGCCGATGCCATCCGCATGCGGCGGCCCGATGCCGATATCCGGTTCGCGGGTACCCGGAACCATATGGAATGGCAGGCCGTGCCCAAAGCCGGCTACCCGATCCATGCGGTCACGGTAAGCGGCATGATCCGGCGGCTCACCTGGCGCAACCTGAGTTTCCCCTTCAAACTGATGCTGGGCATGGCGCAATCGGCCAAACTGGTATGGGGTTTCCGGCCACATGCGGTCATCGCCTGCGGCGGATACGTGGCGGGACCGGTAGGCTGGATGGGAGCCAAAGTCGGCGTGCCCCTGTTCGTACAGGAGCAGAACAGCTACCCCGGCGTGACCAACCGCATGCTGGCCAAACACGCCCGGGTGGTGTACACCGCCTTTGCGGATGCGGCCGTGCACCTGAGCGCCAGGGAGATCCGCATGACGGGCAACCCGGTGCGCGGGCACCTGAGCACGCCGTCGAAAACCGAAGCCTACGCCCGGTTCGGGTTCGATACCGGCCGCCGCACCTTGTTGGTGATGGGGGGAAGCGGAGGTGCCAAAACACTGAACGACGCCCTGCGCGAAGCCTTGCCCGCCTTGCACGATACGGCCGGCCTGAACCTGGTATGGCCTTGCGGCCCCCGCTACTACGAAACCATCCGCCGGGACACCGACGTGAACCGGTACCCGCACCTGCGGTTGGTGCCTTACCTGGACGACATCGCCCCGGCCTATGCCGCCGCCGACCTTGTGGTGAGTCGGGCCGGTGCCGGCACCATCGCCGAGCTCACCACCTTGGCCAAACCCATGATCCTGGTGCCTTCGCCCAACGTGGCGGGCGACCACCAACGCCACAACGCCGAGTCGGTGGCGCATGCCGGTGCGGCCGAACTGCTCACCGATGCCGAGTGCGTGCACGAACTGGCACCCACCGTGCTCCGCCTGCTCGACGACCCCTACACCTTGAACCGCATGGCCGACGCGGCCCGCGCCCTCGGGCGCCCCGACGCCGCGGCCACCATCGCCGAAGACATCCTCGACCGGATATCCGCATGACACCCGACCCGCTTTCCACCCAACCCGTTTTCGGCCGCACCCGCCGCATCCATCTGGTCGGCATAGGAGGTATCGGCATGTCCAGCATCGCCGAAATCCTCCTCCATCGCGGGTTCGAGGTTACGGGTAGCGACGGGGCCGCCAGCGACAACACCCAGCGCCTGATCGACATCGGCGCCACGGTGCACATCGGCCATTCGGCCGGGCACGTAGCCGGTGCCGACGTGGTGGTGTACACCAGCGCCGTAAAGGCCGAAGACAACGTGGAGACCCGCGCCGCGCTGGAAGCCGGCATTCCCGTGATCAAGCGCGGGGAGATGATCGCCGAGCTCATGCGCATGAAATACGGTATCGGCATTGCCGGCACCCATGGCAAAACCACCACCACCACGCTCACGGGACTGGTGGTCATGCAGGGCGGGTTCGACCCCAGCATCATCGTGGGCGGCCGTGTGCACAGTTTCGACAAGACGAACGCCGTAGTCGGCAAGGGCGACATCCTCATCGTGGAGGCCGACGAGTACGACCGCATGTTCCTGAACCTGACCCCGTCTTTGGCGGTGATCACCAACATCGACCTCGAGCATCTGGATATCTATCGGGATGAAGCCGACATCAAGAACGCGTTTGTGGAATTCGCCAACAAAGTGCCGTTCTACGGATGTGTGATGGTCTGCCTGGACGATTCCAACGTGCGCAGCGTGCTGCCCCGCATCCATCGGCGGACCCTGACCTACGGGTTCACGCCGCAGGCCCGGCTGCGGCCGGCCCAGGTCAGGAGTGCGGCCTGGCATACCACCTTCGATGTGCTTTTGGATGGTACCAGACTGGGTACCGTAGCCTTGGCCGCCGCCGGCGACCACAACGTGCGCAACGCATTGGCCGCCATAGGTATCGGATTGGAATTGGGAATGCCTTTCGAGGCCATCGCCCAGGGTCTTGCCGCGTTCAGCGGCGTTTTCCGCCGGTTCCAGATCAAAGGGGAATACCAAGGGGTCATGGTGGTGGACGACTACGCCCACCATCCCACCGAGGCCAAGGCCACCTTGCAGGCCGCCCGCGCGGGATGGCCCGACCGGCGCCTGGTGGCCGTCTTCCAGCCCCATCTGTTCTCCCGCACGCGGGACCTGGCCGACGAGTTCGGCATGTCCTTCTTCGATGCGGATGTATTGGTCGTGACCGATGTGTACCCGAGTCGCGAGCAGCCCATCGAAGGGGTGAGCGGCCGCCTGGTGGCCGACAAAGCCAAGGCTTTCGGCCATCGCGAAGTGCATTACGTGGCCGACAAGACCGCCCTGCCGGCGGCCTTGCAGGAATTGGCACGACCGGGTGATCTGGTGATCACCATGGGTGCGGGCGACATCTACAAATCGGGCGAAGCCTTCGCCGAACTCCGGAGCTGAACCGACCATGGAACCGCTGCAACCCCAACCGAAACGCCGCCACCGCCTGACCCTCGTGATCGGGGTGGGTGTGTTGGTACTGGCCCTGGCGGCCGGCATATGGGCCGTGTCGGGCGGGAGCGTGCGCAGCATCAGCGTAAAGGGAGCCACCTTCACGAGTACCGACCGCATTCTGGCGGCAGCCGCGGTAGACGTGGGCACCGTGCACGACGACATCCCCTTCGTGGAAGCCATAGCCCGCGTGGAGCGCCTGCCCCATGTGAAACAGGCGTTCCTGGCCTTATCGCCTACCGGCACCCTCACCATCCGGGTAGAAGAGCGCCGGCCGTTGGCCCGGGTTGTATCGGAGACGGGGCAAGCCTGGGTGGATGCCGACGGCCTGCTCATGCCGGTCGTGCGCGATGCCGGCATCGCCGTACCCACCCTGCGCGGATTCCGGACCTCCTTGGGAGATACCCTGAAATCGGATGCCTTCCAGCGCACCCGCGCCTTCCTATTGGCTTTTCACAGCCGCGAGATCGCACCGCTCACCCTGGCCGAGCTGGCCTGGGTGCCCGGCACCGGCATCACCGCCCGCACCACCGACGGCCAAGCCCGGCTGGTATTCGGAACCGACGCTTTCCCCGAGCGGCTCGATGCCTGGGAGGCGTTCTACGCCCAGATCGTGCCCTACAAGGGAATCGACCGGTTCCGGACCGTGGACCTGCGGTACAGGGACCAGATCGTGACACAAGAAAATCAACCGACCACAACCCGTTAGCAACAGACCGATATGGAAGAGAGATACATCGTAGGATTGGATATCGGCACTACCAAAGTGTGTGCCGTAGTCGCATCCGTAAACGACCACAACCAAGTGAACATCCTGGGCGTGGGCAAGGCCCCGAGCGATGGTCTGAACCGGGGCGTGGTGGTGAACATCGACAAAACCGTGAACGCCATCCGTTCCGCGGTGGAACAGGCCCAGAACGCCAGCGGCATAACGGTGCGCGCCGTGAACGTGGGCATTGCGGGCGACCACATCCGGTCGTTGCGGTCCAAGGGGGTGGTCACCATCAGCAACCCCGACAACGAGATCACCATGCGCGACGTGGAGCGGTTGTTGGAAGATTGCCAGCGCATCGCCCTGCCCTCCGACCAGCAGATCATCCATGTCATCCCGCAGGAATTCATCGTGGATGGGCAAGACGGCATCGCCGATCCCATCGGCATGAGCGGCATGCGCATGGAGGCCGATGTGCACATCATCACCGGGTTGGTGAGTGCGGCCCGCAACATGTACCGCTGTGTGGAACGGGCCGGCTTCGAAGTGGCCGACCTGATCCTTGAGCCCTTGGCCAGCAGTTACGCCGTGCTCGACGACGAAGAGCGCGAGGCCGGTGTGGTGCTTGTGGACATCGGAGGTGGCACCACCGACGTGGCCGTCTTCCAGGACAACACCATCCGCCATACGGCCGTGATCGCCATCGCCGGCCAGAAAGTGACCGACGACATCCGCATCGGGCTGAGCGTGCTCGAAGACCAGGCCGAGAAGCTCAAACGCGAGCACGGCATCGCCTTCGCCAACCTGATCACCCAGGAGGAAATCCTGACCGTGCCGGGCATCGCCGGCCGGCCGCCCAAGGAGATCAAGAAAAGCGTGTTGGCCAACATCATACAGGCCCGTGTGGAGGAGATCCTGGAGATCGTCGGCATCGAGATCCAACGGTCGGGTTATGCCAACCAGCTGAGCGCCGGCATCGTGCTCACCGGTGGCGGAAGCCTGATCAAGGGCATCTGCCCTCTGGCCACCGAAATCCTGGGCTTGGATGCGAAGATCGGCATGCCCCGTGGCATCACCGGCGGGCTGGTGAATGAGGTGAACAACCCGGTATATGCCACCGGCGTGGGCCTGGTGATGCACGCGCTTCATGCCAAAAACGTGAACCACGCCGGCCCCAGAACCGCAGCCGATACCGAACCCCAACCCAAAAGCGGGTTCAAACTGGACGAATTCGGAAAGAACCTCACCAGCAAAGTGACCACCTGGTTCAAAGATCTCTGACACCCGACCCCAACAGCAAGCAATCCGACACCGACACCGAGGACCCTACCATGGCAACCAATCGTTTTCATTTCGACACCACCAGTAAAGACAACGCCAAGATCAAAGTGATCGGCGTGGGCGGAGGCGGAGGCAACGCCATCGCCAACATGATCGCCAAGGGCTTGGACAGCGTGGAATACATCGCGCTGAACACCGATTCCCAGGCGCTGAAACAGAGCCCCGCCGACCACGCCCTGCAGGTCGGCACCAAGCTGACCGACGGCCTGGGTGCCGGCGCTCGTCCCCAGGTGGGGCGTGAGGCGGTCGAAGAGAACCGCCACGAGATCGAGGAGATCATCGAAGGGGCCGACATGGTCTTCGTAACGGCCGGCATGGGTGGCGGAACCGGCACCGGAGGCGCGCCGGTTGTGGCCAGCATCGCCAAGAAAAAAGGCATCCTCACGGTGGGTGTGGTTACTACACCCTTCAGTTTCGAAGGCAAGCCCCGCATGAAGAACGCGATGGAAGGCATCCAGGAGCTCAAGAAGAACTGCGACACCCTCATCGTGATTCCCAACGAGCGGCTCATGGACCTGTGCGACGAGAACACCACCATGCTGCAGGCGTTCGACATGGCCAACGAGGTGCTCTACAACGCCACCCGCGGCATATCGGACCTGATCCTCATTCCCGGACTGGTGAACGTGGATTTCGCCGACGTGCGTACCACCATGGAAGACGGCGGTGCCGCCATCATGGGGTCGGGCAGCGCGTCGGGTCCCGACCGGGCCGAATTGGCCACCCGCATGGCCATCAACTCGCCCCTGCTCGACGGCCTGAGCATCCAAGGCGCAACCAAAGTCCTCATGAATGTGTCGGCCGGGCTCAGCCTGACCATGCGCGACGCCAGTATTGCCGCAAGCATCGTGCAGCAGGAGGCCGGTGAGAATGCCGAAATCATATGGGGTACCGTGCTCGACGCCGATTTCGGCGACGAACTGCGGGTTACCGTGATCGCCACCGGATTCGACCTGGGCGAAAAAGGCGTGAAACCCATCGAAGGCACCGTGCGCCCCTCGGCGGCACCCTTCACCCGCCCGGCCGATTTGCCCGCACGTGCGACCGAGGCCGCCCGCCCGCTTCCCAATCCGACCTACACGCGGCACCGCCCGCAGGATTTCTACAAGGGCGAAGGCAACCTGAAAAGTCTGGATGAACCCGCCGTGTTCCGCAAACCCATCGCCGTGAACCCCATCCGGCCCATCGAACCCGCACCGGCCGAGCCCAAACCCGACGCCACCGAAACCGCCCGCCGTTTCGCGACCGGTACCTCGGGGCCCGTTTCCAACCGCGACGAACGCATTGCCAAAGGCAACCCGGATCAGCCAGCCTTCCTTCGGAAAGTGATGGACTGACCCCGCCTTCCTCGATTCTGATTGCTAACAGGGGGAGCTCACTTGATTGGGGGCTCCCCTTCTTTTTTCGATGTGGCTATCAATTAGATTACTAGCATAGCGACTTATCAATCAAAAGTAACCCTACGGCATGGTATTTTGGGGTGGTCGGCATTTTTTAAAATAGAAATCCATCGAGTGGCACTTAACCTGATTAACTCGAAAGGGGGTTCGACTATAATAAATCCCAAATCAATCACATCATGAGTACCATTGAATTTGAACAGTCCACCAAGATCAGCGTCGATCGACTTAAGCTCGACAGAGAAAATCCGCGCCTTGTTGGAATAAGTGCTCGTACGACCGAAGAGAGCATTATCGCTCAGCTTTACCAAGGTGAAGACCTGGGCGAACTACTTCAGTCAATTTCAGCCAATGGTTATCTTGACATTGAACCTCTAATTGTCTGGCTAGATCCTGTCGACCAGCAATACACAGTGCTAGAAGGCAACCGCCGACTTGCAGCAATCCGCCTCTTTCGCGAGCCTGCGCTTGTCGATTCTATCGCAAAAAATGAGCGTCTGAAAATTGTTGTTCCCGCTATTAGTAGGGCAGCAAAAGCATCACTTGCCGAAGTGTCCGTTTATCGCGTCTCGGACCGAGAGTCTGCCCGGTCATTCATAGGTTTCAAGCACATCAATGGAGCGGCGAAGTGGGAATCTTATGCCAAGGCTAAATTTGCAGCCGAGTGGTATAAGTCTGGCAATGTTTCACTAGAGGTAATTTCCGAAAAGATTGGCGATCGACACGACACCATCAAACGGATGGTGGCTGCGATTTATGTATTGGATCAGGCCGAGCGTCAGAATGTCTTTTTGCTGACAAATCGAAAGATCACCAAATTCAACTTCTCGCACTTATATACTGCACTATCGCGCTCGACTTATATGTCCTATTTGGGACTTGAAACTGCTTGGTCGCGGTTTGACCCGCAGCCCAATCCAGTTCCGGCAGACAAGCTAGATCGATTACGGGAAGTGCTGGTTTGGATTTACGGTTCCAAGGAAGACGACAGAGAACCAGTCGTCCAATCGCAAAATCCCGACATCAAGAATCTTGGAGAAACGCTGGCAAGCGCCGAAGGGCTCCACATACTTCGCGCGGGCGGTACTCTCGCGGAAGCGCACGCAAGCACCCGGCCAGCCGATGAAACCCTTTCGGCATCGCTCCTTCGCGCCCGTAGCGTGTTGAGAGAAGCCGCGAATAGTCTTCGGGGCTATGATGGACGCGACCAATCCCTTCTGAACATCGCGGAGGATGTGTCCGAAACAGCGCAAACTATTTATGACCGAATGAGGAAGAAGTTCCGTGAAGCCATGGGGGATGACCGTGGCAATTGAACTTTATTTCCCGCATGATGAAATCGATACTAAAAATCCAAACTTCGATCTCGCCGCAGACTACCTTGAACTGACTGCGTTCTTTTCCGAAGAATCTAGGTCCTTCACAAAAGACCTTATCAACGCAGCAGAGATTGGTGCCGAAGACGATTATGAAACCGTCGATGAAGAGATGACCGACCGGGAAGAGATCGTTTCCGGCGCAGTCAGGCGGATCGACGGCAGGCGCGGGGCGCTTGGCGGATCATACCCGTTCGCTCTGGACGAGAACGGGGATGTCCTGACGTACGTCGGAGAAGAGCCTTCCTACGGGCAGGCCGCGTATATCCTCTCGCTCGTTCTTTCGCACCTGAAGGCGGTATCGCCGATTCTCCATGGATCGGCCGTTTACCCGACGGAAGCCGAAATCATCGAACTTCGAAAATATTTCCAGTATTTCGCGACGGCAGCGTTAGCGGCCGAAGTGAACGGTCGGGCTTGGTCTTTCGGTCATCCCCGACCGGACAAGACCAATTTTCACACGAAACTCGCAGAAATATGGGGGGTGTTTCGCGATGGCGTTCTACAAGCGGCCGTGGGTGTGCCCGACAGGCCCCAGGACGACCAGATAGACGTTTTCGCAGCCCGTCTCCAACCCGACGGGCTTCCGGGCTTCTTGCTTGCCGCAGGACAAGTTGCAACCGGCAATAACTGGCGCGAAAAGTCGCTGCGGCACCATCTGGAGAAGGTCTTTCCGAGCCGTTGGTTTGGGCAACAACCAGTGACGATGATGATGTGCTATCACATCATCCCTTTCGCTCGTCCAGACGATGAATTCTTTGATGACTGTCGTGTCCTCGGCAACGTTCTTCATCGTCTTCGGGTCCCCCACCGGGTGACAGAAGCACAAGGGCTCCACGATCAAGGGGTAGCCATTGAAGCCTTCGACCAACTCGCCGTGGCGGTCGAGTGGATCAAGGCTTATGCTGCAAGGGGAGCGGCCGCAGCATGAGACACCGCTTTCATTCAATCTGCCCATATTTTGCGATGTTTCCCGAAGCGTTTGTGGAGAAGCACCTTGCCGCGTCGCGCTTCAGCGGAGTCGTGTTTGACCCGTTCTGCGGTCGGGGGACGACCGTCTTCGAAGCATTGCTGAACGGCAGGGAAGCCGCCGGATGTGACCTACATCCTGTCGCAGTTTGCATCACAGGCGCCAAGTGCAACCCGCCAGATCGTGACGACGTGGTTGCGCGACTGGCGGAATTGGAAGGTTCCTTTTCTGTCCTGCCAACGCCCGTTCTTGCGGATGATATGGCAGACTTCTTTAACGCCTGTTTCCATGCTGACACCTATGAGCAGGTGCGGTTCCTCCGGGCCAATCTAAACTGGCGGGATGATCGCACCGACCGCTTCATTGCCGCACTTTGCCTTGGTGCCCTACACGGCGAATCTCACCGGAGTCCAAACTATTTTAGCAATCGGATGCCCCGAACGATTAGCACTAAGCCTGCATATTCCGTGCGTTGGTGGGAAAAACATGGCTATATCGCACCTAATCGCGACGCCTTCGCTATTTTGCGTGGTATGGTGGATTTCCGATATCGCACTCCTCCACCAATTAATCGTGGCGATATCGCCGAGTCGGATGCTCGAAAGGCAATTTCTGCATTTCCACATTTGGAAGGAAAGGTGACAGATATCATCACATCGCCTCCCTACCTCGACACTACCAACTATCGTGAGGATCAGTGGCTGAGGCTATGGTTTTTAGGCGAAGATCCCAAAAGCACTCAAGCGCGCGACGACGGGCGACACTACAATAAATCTTTGTATTGGAACTTCTTGAAAGAATCTTGGGAAGGCGTAGCTCCTTTATTAGCCCCAGAAGCCAGAATTGTGGTACGTATCGGTGGGAGGAAGCTTTCTAAAGCTGATATGTTCGACAGCCTGTTAACAACGATCAAGAATGCACTTGGTCGAAAGGTTGAGCCAGCCGATGACGGCGTAACTACCCCAGTCAAACGAACTCAAGCCAACAGCTTCCGCGGTTCAAAGGCATCCCCTATAGTTGAACACGATTTTTGTTTCATGGTCAAATCGACGTGAACATTCGAATTTCTTCGTAGCACCGGGGTTTACCCAAGCTTTGGGGAATTGCGGTATTATTTCGTGGGTGATTATAGTGATATCATCACTTTCGTTAGTCCCTCCGTGAGTCCCTCGCACCAGTGTAATTGATAATTGCTACAAAACTTTCGATGAAGATTCTTAAATAAATCCGCGGTACCCTTATCGGCTCAGATACAGGTTCTTCATTTCGAAGGGCTTGCGGAAGTGTTCGTCCAGGAAGTCTTCGAAGAAGTAGATGGTCTCTCCGGTGGACCGCATCTCGGGACCCAGTTCCTTCTTCACCTCGGGGAATTTGTCGAACGGGAAAACCGGTTCCTTGATGGCGTAGTTCTGGAGTTTGGAGCTCAGGTCGAACTGGCCCAATTTGGCACCCAGGATCACTTTCACCCCGATTCCCGCCTCGGGCCGGCCGGTGGCTTTGGCGATGAAGGGAATGGTGCGCGTGGCCCGTGGATTGCATTCCAGAACATACACCTGCCCATCCTTGATGGCGTATTGCACGTTCACGAAACCGACCACTTCCAAAGCCTTGGCGATGCGGGTCTGGTAGTCGATCATGGTGTCGATGATCTCCTTGGACAGGCTGTAGGGCGGCAGTACGGCGGTGGAATCGCCCGAGTGCACCCCGGCCGGCTCGATCTGCTGCATGATGCCCGAGATGTGCAAGGTCTCCCCGTCGAAGATGCTGTCGAAATCGACCTCGATGGCATGATCCAGGTATTTGTCGATGAGGAATGCGTTTTCCGGATGCGTCTTGAGCAGGCGGATCACATACTCTTCCAGATCCTCCGGTTTGACCGCGATCCGCATGCCCTGCCCGCCCAGGACGTAGCTGGGACGGATGAGCACGGGATAGCCCACCCGCTCGGCTTCCACCAGGGCTTCCTCCACGTTGAAGGCGGTGCCGTAGGCCGGGAACGGGATTCCCGCCTTCACCAGCACATCGGAGAATTTGCCGCGGTCTTCGGCCAGGTCGATCATCTCGTAATCGGTGCCGAAGATCTTCACACCGGCTTTCTTGAGGGGTTTGGCCAACTTGAGGGCCGTTTGCCCGCCTACCTGCAAGATGATGCCCTCGGGCTTCTCATGCTCGATGATGTCGAGCACGCGCTCCCAGAACACGGGTTCGAAGTAGAGCTTGTCGGCGATGTCGAAATCGGTGGAGACGGTTTCCGGGTTGCAGTTCACCATGAGGGTCTCGTACCCCATCTCTTTGGCGGCCAACACGGCATGCACGCAACTGTAGTCGAATTCGATGCCCTGCCCTATCCGGTTCGGACCGCTTCCCAGAATCATGATCTTCTTTCGGGGGGTGACCACGCTCTCGTTCTCCCCATCATAACAGGAGTAGTAATACGGCGTTACCGCAGGAAACTCGGCCGCGCAGGTGTCCACCAGTTTGAAGGAGGGTTTCAGGCCCAGGGCCAGGCGTTTGCGCCGCACCATGTCTTCGGTGACGCGGGCGCCCCCGCCCTGACTCAGCATCCAGGCGATCTGCACGTCGCTGTAGCCGGCCTGTTTGAGTTCGAGGAGGTCTTCGGCGCCGATGGTGTCCAGGCTCTGCCCTTCGGTGCGGTTCTCCAGAGTCACCATGTAGCGGATCTGGCGCAGGAACCAGGGATCCACCTTGGTCAGTTCGTGCAATTCCTGTTGGGTGGCTCCCAGTTTGTAGGCGTTGCGCACCTGCAGGAGGCGGTCCCAGCGGGGTTTGGCCAGGCGGTCGAACACGTGCTTGGGATCCAGGTCCTCGTAGCCGTCGGCACCCAGGCCGGCCCGCCCGATCTCCAGCCCTTGCCAGGCCTTGTTGAGGGCTTCGGCGAAGGTGCGCCCGATGGCCATCACTTCACCCACGGCTTTCATCTGGGTAGTGAGGGTTTCGTCCACCCCGGGGAATTTCTCGAAATTGAAGCGGGGCACCTTGCAGACCACGTAGTCGATGCTGGGCTCGAAACAGGCGCTGGTGGTGCCGGTGATCTGGTTCTTGAGTTCGTCGAGGGTGAAACCGACGGCCAACTTGGTAGCCACTTTGGCGATGGGGTACCCGGTGGCTTTGGAGGCCAGGGCCGAGGAACGGCTCACGCGCGGGTTGATCTCGATGGCGATGAGGCGGTCGGTGCCCGGTTCCATGGCGAATTGCACGTTGCACCCGCCGGCGAAGGTGCCGATGGAGCGCATCATGCGGATGGCGGCATCGCGCAGGAGCTGGAACTGCTTGTCGCTGAGGGTCTGGGCCGGCGCCACGGTGACCGAGTCGCCCGTGTGTACACCCATGGGATCCACGTTCTCGATGGTACAGATGATGACCACGTTGTCGTTGGCGTCGCGCAGGAGTTCGAGTTCGTACTCCTTCCAACCCACGATGGACTCCTCGATCAGAATCTGGTGCACCGGACTCAGTTCCAGCCCGCGCATGATCTTGCGTTCGAACTCGTCCTCGGTCCAGATGATGCCGCCGCCCATGCCACCCAGGGTGAAGGACGGGCGGATGACCACGGGCAAACCGCCCAGCTTGTTCACGATGTCTTTGGCCTCGAGCATGGAGGTGGCCACGCCCGAACGGCATTGCCCTATGCCCAGGCTTTCCATCAGATTCCGGAACTGGAGGCGGTCTTCGGTGATGTCGATGGCGTCGATGTCCACCCCGATGATGTGGATGCCGGCCTTTTCCCAATACCCCACCTGATGCAGGTCGCGGGCCAGGTTGAGCGCCGTTTGGCCACCCATGGTGGGCAGCACGGCATCCACCTTCTCCTTCTCGCAGATGTCTTTGATGTTCTGCGGGGTGAGGGGTTTGAGGTACACGGCATCGGCCATCATGGGGTCGGTCATGATGGTGGCCGGGTTCGAGTTGATGAGCACCACCCGGTAGCCTTCCTCACGGAGGGAGCGGCAGGCCTGGGTGCCCGAATAATCGAACTCGCAGGCCTGGCCGATGATGATGGGGCCGGAGCCGATGATCAGGACGGTGCGGATGTCGGTACGTTTGGGCATTTCAGGACTTGGCGAGTTGGATCCGGCGGAGGAATTCGTCGAAGAGGTAGTGGGAGTCGTGCGGACCCGGCGAGGCCTCGGGGTGGTACTGTACCGAGAATCCGTTGAAGGAGGTGAATTCGAGGCCTTCCACGGTTCCGTCGTTCAGGTTCAGATGCGACACGCGGGCCTTGGCGGCATCCACCGAATCGGGGTCCACGGCGAACCCGTGGTTCTGGGTGGTGATCTCCACCAGTCCGGTTCCCAGATTCTTGACGGGATGATTGGCACCCCGGTGGCCTACGAACATCTTGCGCACGGCGAACCCTTCGGACAGGGCCATGAGCTGATGCCCCAGACAGATGCCGAAGAGGGGCTTGCCGGTGGTTTTTGCGGCATTCACGGTCTCCAGGGCGTAATCCATGGGGTTCGGGTCGCCCGGACCATTGCTGAAGAAGTAGCCGTCGGGGTTCCAGGCCCGGATTTCGTCGAAGGTGGCCCGGGCCGGAAACAGCCGCACCGAGATGCCCCGGGCCGTGAGGTTGCGCAGGATGCTGCGTTTGATGCCGTAATCCAGCGCCGCCACCCGGTAGGGCCCCTCGGCGGCAAAGGTGGTGGCTTCCTCGCAGGTCACACGGCTGGCCAGTTCCAGGCCGTTCATGTCGGCCCATTCGCGGGCCATGCGCACCAGGGTATCGGGGTCGTCGATCTCGGAACTGATGACGGCGTTCATGGCCCCGTGCTCCCGGATATGGCGCACCAGGGCGCGGGTATCCACCCCGGTTATGCCCGTAACTCCGTGTTTCTGGAGGTAGGCCTGAAGGGAGCCATCCGCCTGGGGATTCGAATACTCCCAGGAAAAGGCCCGCACCACCACACCGGAGACCATCACCTTGCGGTGTTCGTCGTCGCGGCTGCTCACCCCGTAATTGCCGATGTGGGGGTAGGTCATCATCATGAGCTGGCCGTGGTAGCTGGGATCGGTGAAGATCTCCTGGTAGCCGGTCATGCTGGTATTGAAGCAGAGTTCCCCGCCGGTGGTGCCGGGGCGGCCAATGGCCCAACCCGACACGACGGTGCCGTCGCTCAAGGCCAGCCAGGCGCGTTTTTTAGGAAGCATGGATGCAGGTCAAAAAAAATCCGACTCCCCGTGTTGCAGAGGGTCGGATTTCCGGGGTTCGGGATGATGGGGTCGCTGGTTCAGGCACGAGTCAGAATAGGGCGTAGATGAAGGGTGCCAGAGCCGAGTTGCCGGTGGCCACGATGAGCAGCCCCAGCAGGACGAGAACGAACACGATGGGCGCCAGCCAGATCTTCTTGCGGACCTTCAGAAACTGCCAGAATTCGCCGAGGATGGAGAGCTTGCCCATGGGTGCGTTGGTTCACAAACTCGGCCAAGGTACGGAAGAAACGGCTGACGGCCAACGGCCAACGGCTGACGGCTAGCGGATGAGCGTGATGTGTCTCCGGTCGCGCACGTCGGCGGCGTCGAGCACCACCACATACACCCCGCTGGGCAAGCCGGCCGCATCGAACGTATGCTGATGGGCCCCCGGCGCCCGCATCTCGTCCACCAGCACCGCCACCTCCCGCCCCAGCAGATCATAGATGGATAGTCTCACCTTGCCGACAACCGACATCTGAAAACCGATTTCGGTTGAAGGATTAAACGGATTCGGATAGGCCTGGGTCAGCCGCGCCAGCGCCGGCAGCGCAGGTGGCTCGTGGTCGATGGAGGTAGCCCAGACCGTGGTGGTGTCGCCGGTCAATACCCCACCGACATAGTAGCCTAACAGTACGCTGCCATTGTAAAACGGAAACCCGACACCGGAGGTGAAGGATTGCGTGCTGCTGTCATAGTACCGGTCACGTGGTTCTAGTGATCCTTCGTCGTCTGCCCAATAGGTCATGAAGGTGTATTCGGT